>JAENWH010000178.1 GCA_016650135.1 Peptostreptococcaceae bacterium | reverse complement strand
TGACGCAGCCCAGGAAAAACATGTTCCTGTTGTTGCAGTGGAAGGGGATCAAGTCACTGTTACAGTAGGCAGTGTACCTCACCCAATGACTGAAGAACACAAGATTGTATGGATTTATCTTCAGACAGAAAAGGGAGAGCAGTTAAATTGTGTGGATACACAGAACAAAGCTGAAACCTGCTTTAAGCTTTGTCCGGGTGACAAGCTGATAGCCGCTTTTGAATATTGCAATCTGCACGGTTTATGGAAGGTTGATATTAAATAATACATTGAATAGAGGCTCCCGAATACTAATTTTCGGGAGTTTTTTAATAAGTCTAATGAAACAAGTTTTAATAATGGCGCTTATGTACCCTTATAAAGGAACTCGAAAAAGAGGAATGAGCGGGTTAAACAAAAAAAATAAATCTAAGTGAACGGATTCTGATAGTTGAATCGTTTTTATAGCAGATGGGAGGGAAAGGGTTTGGAAGACCGGTCAATCACAGAAGATATGATTTCTGATGCAATCGAAAAATATGGAGATATGGTTCGAAGAATCAGCTTTCTGTACTTTAGAAACACCTCGGATGTCGATGATGTATTTCAGGAAGTTTTCCTGAAATTTTTTCAAAATTATTACTCCTTTAAAGATGAACAACATCAGAAAGCCTGGTTATGCAGAGTTAGTTTCAATAAATGCAAAGACCTGCGAAAGAGCTTCTGGCGAAAAAAAGTGACCAGCATTGAGAGGATTGACAAATTGGAAATCCCATATGAAAGTCCAGAGCAAGGGGAGTTGCTTGAGACAGTACTAGAGCTACCGCCGGAGTACAGGAAACTTATATATCTGCACTATTACGAGGGTTGGACAGCACCTGAGATTGCAGATATGCTGGGAATAAACATCAATACCGTCTATACACGGCTCAGACGTGCCAAAGCATTATTAAAAAAAGAATTGGGGAGGGCTTGAAATTGGAACTGTTTTCAAAGTATATCGACCAGATTAAAGCTGAATCTGATTTGAAGCAAAGAACAAATGCTTTTGTTAAAGCTGAAATTGAAAGAGAACATGCACATAAATCGGGGACTTTTACAAGATTTGCATTCTTGAAAGAGGCTTTTGCAAAAAGAAGGATCAGTACTGCTGTGTATATGATGGCAGCGTTTGCAGTGTTTACTTTTAGCGGGGTTGCCTATTACAATCAACCTGCCAATTATGTCAGTCTGGATATTAATCCGAGTGTGGAACTGGGCGTCAATGCTTTCAATATTGTAATTGATTCCGAAGGCATTAATACGGATGGCGAAGCTTTAATTAAAGTTAATTCTGTTCTTCATATGACATTAGAAGAAGCCATAGGAGCATTGGTTCGGGAGGCTGCAACTCAGAAATTTATAGCAGCGGACGGATCAACTGTGATTGCAGTAACAGCAATATCTGGCAAGGATGCTACTGCCGTCTCATTAAAAGAAAAATGTGAAGATGCTGTACAGCAGGCAATTGATTCCGAGAATATTGAGGCAATTATCTACGCCGATTACACTAATCTTGAGTTGAGAGCCCGGGCAAGGGATTTGGGTATATCTACGGGTAAATATAAAATGATTGAAATTCTTCAGGGATTAGATGAAAGTATAACTTTTAAACAGTATAGTTCTGTTACAGTTACAAATATTATTTCAAAAGCGAATGAACTATTGTTGTCCGCTGAAAAAACAAATGTTATTTTCACTGAGAAATATAAAAAAACATTGGATATGATAAAAATTACTGCTGCTAAAATAGAGGGAACTGTTGTGAACAACCAGACAACCCGGATTATGGACCAGAACAGTGGATTACCCCTTATGGAGCAAAACATGGAACAGGACAAATTTCAAGTTCAAACGCAAGGTACGGATGAAGGACAAGCAGAAATAATAAGCGAACCTGGAACATCGGTGATACTAGAAGTGGTAACAGAGCCGGGGGTGATAAATGATTCGGGCGGTAATGATGCTGGAGCAGGTGGATCGGGAGGTGGGGATTTTGTTGATAAAAACAATTTGGATAGCGGAAATCCACAAGATAATATGAGCAGCGATGGTAAACGGCAAGAAGGCGGGAAAATTTAATAGTTAATTTGAAGTGAATTGTTGAAAGAATGGAGGTAAATAAAATGAAGAAAAAATTATTCGTTTTTGTTCTGGCTGGAATAATGGTGATGGGATTACCTGCTTTTGCTTTTGCACAAGAATCCGGTGATATGACTCAAGATCGAACTCAGAGTCAGACAATGACCCAGCTAATGGATCAAACTGCGACGGAATCGGCACTCCAGATCCATGATCGGGAAAAATTGCAGGAGAGACTGTGTATTACAGACAGTGCGATAGTAATGCAACAAGATCGTTTGCAAATCCAGGATAGGGGCAGACTCCAATTTAAGGATTGTGAGAATCATTGGGCGCTAAATCAGGTGACTTCTGTATGGTCCTACGGATTGATTCAAGGATATTCGGATGGTAATTTTTGGCCAAATCGAAATTTATCCGGGACAGAAGGCTTGCTAATAACAACCAGACTGATGAATTGTTTGTCGGGGATTGATGCGGGAAATATAACACCTGGAGCAGTGGACTGGAATGGAGTGCCTGATTGGGCACAAACCCAGTTACAGGATAGAAATGCATTAAGATTGATGACACAGATGAATTATTATCAGGATGCGCAGATGAACAGACTGCATATAGCAGTGATGCTGGCAAAAGGCCTGGATTTAGAACCGGTTGACGTAAATGCTGAAACCGAATTAAAATTCCAGGATCAGAAAGGAATCCCAACTCAGGATTTGGGTTATGTCCTGGCCTTGCAGCGAATGGGCATAATTAACGGTTATCCTGATGGTACATTTCGGCCGTATGGAAACGTAACAAGAGCTGAATTTTCAGCAATGATGGTAACAATATTAGAATTGCTTAAATGACAATAACATAAAGAAGGGCTCCACAAAATTTATTGCGGGGCCCTTCTTTATAATGTTACCCCATCAATCGTTTTAGTTATTGGGGGGATGTGTAATTTAATGCAAGTTTACATTGCCTATCGATAAAAAACCGCTTAAAACGCAAATTAGAGCTTCCATCCTTGGAACCGTTGCAAATAAAGGGTTGCAGACATTTAGATGAGCAACTTGCCGGTAAGAAAGGTAACGGGAGTGGTTTTACCCAAAATAAGGATTAAAGGAGAACGGATAGAGAATCTGAAAAACGTATAGACGTAAATTCTTTTGAGTAACGGAAGATTCGAACCAACAAACTTAAATAATTAATAATAAAAAACATTATACATCAATATGCATAATGTTTTTTTGCTTGAAACGTTGAAAACGATGGAAAAGGGCTACTTAGATAAGTTATAACTATGCCTAAAATCATAATTTTGGGAATAGTTAACTATCGCCTTCGCCAATAACCATGAAAAGCCACTTGTCGATTCACACCAATGTTATGGAACACGTAAAATTATTTGTGGAAATGCATTGTTTTCTTATCAATTATTTTGTTTTTAATAATATTATTATGACACCAAAGTTATGGAAATGTCGTAAAGTAACATAATTATGGAACAGTCTTCCCTTTTTTGTGATTTTCATCATATCTTTATGCAATAATTTTCCAATTTGTAGCTGATGTTTCTGCCAATATGCCTGCAAGCATCTATTTGCAAGGGATTTGGTCTTTGAGGCTCTAATTTGCGTTTTTAGGGGCTTTTTTTATAAGATCATCAACTATTACCTTTAATATTATGTTTTACACTAAAATATGAGTAATGACACCTAAAATGGCTTTAAGATTGTTCTTGCAAGACAAAATATAAAGGTCTGTAACTTCAACATGTAAAATAATAAAATGAGGCTATCTTTTAATGATTTCTCAATAATTTTAAGACAGTCCTTTAATCTTTGGAGAGAATTAGTGCTCTTAATTCTTTATAAATAGGAGATATCTGATAATGTTCATTTGTTTTGGATGTCCCAAAGACGAAACTTTGATATGTTATTTTTGTGCAAACTCCTTTTCCACATAACTTGTCAAGATTTGAGATAATGATTTCAATGGATTTTTTCAATTCATTAGATATCTTGGATATCATATCATTAAGCATTTCATTAAAATTGGTTATTCCTCCTAGATCGGAAGGCAAATTCAAAGCGTTGTTTCTTAATGATTCCAGCAATATAATATCTTCATAGGTTAAATTTTCCAATATGTTCATATTATCTTCAAATTCATCTCCATCTAAAGATAGTAATTCCGAAACGTAACCGTTACTCAAAAGGTTTGCATAGCAGATAATTTTTTCTTTTCTTTTTGTTTTTATAACAAGATTAAATACATTAATCATATTTGATAATGAATTATAATCATCCTGTATCTTCTGAAAATCAATTTTTTTATTTAACTTTTCAAATAAAAATTCAAGCCTTTTTCTTTGAATAGAATCGCTGTAAAGTCCAAGACATCCACTTGCAATGCCTCCGACCCATGGCAATACATTTATTCCTATTTCAAGAATTTTTAAAGTATCTATATTCTTTTCTTTAATTAATAATTCTTGGTTATTACTTTTGTCTATCATACAACTTCCCTCCCTATAATATTGACACATTCAATCAAAGCCGCACGTAGCAATGTAGGGCGACAATTTCAAGTCTGCTTAAACCCTACCTTTACTCCAAATTCTTTTCTGCTTAGCCTATGATGTTAGTATTACAGCGTGTTGCTTGTTGCGACACGTTTTTTTCTGCTTTTATGCTTTTCTTCTTGACCT
>JAENWH010000223.1 GCA_016650135.1 Peptostreptococcaceae bacterium | reverse complement strand
ATTTCTGTCCCCCAAACCCTGGATTTACAGACATAATCAGAACAAGATCCACTTCCTCCAATATATAATCCAATGTGGAAAGAGATGTAGCCGGGTTTATAGAAACACCTGCCTTCACGCCAAGTGCTTTTATTTCCTGAATAGTCCTGTGCAAATGTATGCAAGCTTCCTGGTGAACAGTAATATATTCTGTGTTTTCGGTTACAAATTCTTTTATGAAAAATTCGGGATTTTCTATCATTAAATGTACATCAAAAGGAATTTTAGTTTTTCCTAGTAAGCTTTTCATAACAGTGGCCCCAAAACTAATATTTGGAACAAAATGGCCATCCATTACATCAATATGTATCAAATGAGCCCCTCCATTTTCAATCATAGTTACTTGTTCACCCAACTTTGAAAAATCAGCTGACAATATGGATGGTGCTAGTTTCATCATTATAATTCCTTTCTAGTACTTCTTTTTTTCTCTTATTCCAATCATTTCTAATACTTCTTTTTTTCTCGAATTTCAGTTATTTGCTCAACGTATGACTTATATCTTGATTTACTTATTAAACCATCTTTAACTGCTACTATTACCCCGCAAAAAGGCTCTTTTATATGTCGACAGTTGTCATATTTACAATTACTGATAAATTCTGCCATTTCAGGATAATAAAAATGTAGCTGATCTTCTTCCGCTTCAAGAATTTCAAACGAGGTAAACCCTGGTGTATCAAACAACATCGCACCAAAATTCGTTTCAAAAATTTCTACATGTCTCGTCGTATGTTTGCCACGTCTTGTTTTATGGCTGATTTCTCCAACTTCTATATCTTCATTCGGCATCAGACAATTCAGTATCGTCGATTTTCCAACCCCAGAGGGACCAGCTAAAGCGCTTTTTTTGTCCTTCAGCAATAGTTCAAGTTCCTCAAATCCGGTCTTCTCCATGCAACTGACAAATACCAAAGGATATATATCTTGGTATATTTCTTTTATTTTCAGAAGTATTTCCGCTGATGCAATCTCCACTTTGTTCACACATATGACCACATCAGTTCTATTACCCTCTGCCATAACAAGAAATTTGTCCAATATCGTAAAATTCGGTTCCGGGTCGGCTGCCGCTATCACAACAACCATACAGTCTACATTGGCAATAGGAGGCCTGAGAAAAGAATTGCGTCTTGGTAAAATTTCATTTACGACACCGTCTCCATCATCAAGCACCTGAATTTCCACCATATCTCCAACAGTTGGCACGACACCCAGTTTTTTAAATTTACCTCTTGCCTTGCATTGATAAACTTTATTTTCTACTTTTACATAATAAAATCCGGCTATTCCTTTGACAATGATGCCTCGCATTATTGAATTTCTCCTGTATTAAAATTAACGTTCTTTTGCATGACAACGTCATTATCAAAAATAACAGTCACTGTTCCTGCACCTGTTCCTGAAAGAGATACTATTTCACTGCCGTTCTCCTTGATACGCTGTTCACGTGAAATGATACTATGGGTTCCGCTTTCATCATTAATTGTAACAGTCAGGTAGAATACCTGATTTGCAGCACTTGCATAATCAATATCTAATGCGATAGCCTTTGAACCAGCGGGTTCAGTTCCCGTACTTACTTTCAGATTTACTGTTGTGCCCGGTTTAAGATCTGCTCCTTTGACGTCCTGCTGCCAGATTACGATACCCTTTGCATAAACCTCGCTCATTTCATAAACAATATCCCCAACTTTTAAGTCCGCAGATTTTAAAACGGCGTCCGCATCAAGAATATTCATTCCGATTACATCCGGTGCTGTTTCCTGAGGTCCTTCACTGACAGATATATCGATAGTTGCCCCGGGCTTTACTTCTGATCCGGCTTCCGGCGACTGGTTTATAACAATATCCTTTGGCATATTGCTTGCTTCAACTGTGGTTGAGCCCTGATTAAAGCCATATTTATCCAGCAGGAATAAAGCATCCTCCAATGACTTCCCGACTATATTTGGCACCATGCCTTCTTTTACACCTTTGCTGATGCTGACCGTTACAGATTTGCCTGCCTTCGCCTTGCTGCCGCTGGTTGGAATTTGAGATATAATCTGCCCTGCTTCAAAATCATTATCAATAACCTCATCACCTTTTTCAATGGTTAATCTGACATCCTGAAGAGCAACTTCTGCCTCTTCATATGTCATCCCTGACAAATCAGGCACTTCTATATTCCCGTTTGCTCCCATTGCGGAAATTCCGGATAATATTAAGGCACTTACAGGTATTGCACAGACAAGTGCAAGCACTGCTGCTGCTGCTTTGAATTTATTGAATCTAAACTTCTTCTTCGGCTTTTTACCTTTTGTATTGTTCAAGTCATTCTCCTTTGCATTTTCGGCAGTTGCAGCAACTGCAGTAACCGGGGCAGCGATGTTTGATTTTGCACTATTATCTGATGCACCTACGATATTTGCGACAATATCAGCGTTTTTCAATGCTTCAAGCATTTCATCCGCAGAGGCATATCTGTTAATTGAATATTTATTAGTTGCCTTCATAATAATGTTTTCAACCGCCGTCGGCAGTCCCTTCACCAGTTGTGAAGGTGGCAGAATTTCTTCATTTATATGCATCAGCGCGACTGCTACCGGATTATCAGCATCAAATGGAACTCTTCCAGTTACCAGTTCATACAAAACAATTCCTAACGAGTATATGTCAGATTTTTCATCAACATAACCTCCTCTGGCCTGTTCAGGTGAAAAATAATGAACGGAACCCATAATAGTATTTGAGTGACCGACGATTGTGGCTGAATCCACAGCTTTTGCGATACCAAAATCGGTAATCTTCGCAACGCCATCCTCTGTAATTAAAATATTATGCGGTTTCACGTCTCTATGTATGATATGATTTTTATGTGCCAAACTTAAAGCTGATGCCATTTGTTTCCCAATTTCTATGGCTCTTCTATAATCCATAGAACCGTCTTCTTTTATAATATCACTTAGAACTCTGCCCTCAATCAGTTCCATAACGATATAATAAATGTTTCCCTCTCTGCCTACATCATATACATTGACAATGTTTGGATGAGACAGACTGGCTGCCGCCTGAGATTCTTTTCTGAAACTTTCTATAATCTTTAAATCCTTTGTAAAATCCGGCTTCAGTATTTTTATTGCAACAAAACGATTTAACAAACGACATTTTGCCTTATATACGACGCCCATTCCACCGTCCCCTATTTTTTCCAGTAATTCATACCTTCCCGCAAGTAATCTGCTACTCATATTCCCCCCTCATATTCCAAACAAATTACAGTAATATTATCACCGCCTCCCTGTAAATTCGCTATAGAAACCAATCTATCACAAAGTCTTTGCATGTCTTTTTCTTCTTTAACAATATCTTCTATTGTATTGTCCCCAACTTCCCCATGTAAGCCATCTGTACTCAATATTACAAGATCTCCCGCCTCAAGATTGATTGAAAAAAAATCAATCTCTATTTTCGGCTCTGCCCCCAAAGCTCTTGTTATAATATTTTTTTTAGGATGTAACCGTCCTTCTTCTTTTGTAATAGTACCCGTCTTAACTAATGTATTTACAAATGAATGGTCTTCTGTAATCTGGGATAATTTCCCCTGATGGAAAGAATACGCTCTGCTGTCTCCAATATTAAATATCAGGCATTTTTCATTAAATAAATAAACAAGAACCAACGTGGTGGCCATCCCTTGGTTAATATCTGCAGCACCTGCCTTTTCCAGCAGATTCAGATTTGCTTTTATTATAGCATCCATAAAATAGTCTTTTATCTTGCTTTCATCCCAACTCCCTTTGATGGGATTTTCCACCAGATTTTTTGATATGAATTCAACTGAGGTTTTACTGGCAACTTCTCCTGAGTTGTTGCCGCCTACACCATCCGCCACCATATATACTTTTTGATCCTCTATTATATAATAAGCATCTTCATTTTTCTTTCTTTTGATACCTATATTTGTGCTGTATCCAACTTTTATCATGCTTCTCCTAAATAAGACCTTCGGTTTTTTTCATTTTGCAGATATAAAAGCCATCTGTACCATTTATATTCGGCAACAATTGTATTGCTTCTATTTTCTCAAATTGTGGGTTTTTCCTTAAAAAATCCTTTACAACTCTTTGATTTTCGTAGGGGTTGATGGTACAGGTGCTGTAAAGCAAAATGCCGCCAGGTTTTACATAATTTGATGATGCTGACAGAATTTCTATTTGTTTTCTTGGCAAACTGTCAATTTCGCTGGATTCCTTCTTATACTTAATTTCAGGCTTT
>JAENWH010000156.1 GCA_016650135.1 Peptostreptococcaceae bacterium | reverse complement strand
GAGTTGGCTGACGGAGCACGTCAAGCCGGACTTAAATTCTAACAGGAGGAGAAAAGGAATGCGACAAAATATGATTGATGCATCCAAGCTTGACTTAAAAGAATCCATCGTTAACATTAGACGTGTTGCGAAGACTGTTAAAGGTGGTAGAAATATGAGATTTAGCGTAACGATCGTAGTCGGAAACGGCGAAGGATACGTTGGTGTTGGTCTTGGAAAAGCTCAGGAAATCCCTGAAGCTGTAAGAAAAGCGATTGAAGATGCAAAGAAGAACTTAATTTACGTTCCAACAGTAGGAACAACAATCCCACATAGAAGCCTGGGAATCTTTGGCGCTGGACAGGTACTTATTATGCCAGCATTACAAGGTACCGGCGTTATTGCAGGAAGTTCAGTACGTATTGTACTGGAAGCTGCAGGAATTAAAGACGTTAGAGCTAAGTCAATTGGTTCAAGTAATACAGGGAACATGGCTAACGCCACAATTGAAGGCCTTAGAAACTTAAAGACTGTTGAACAAATTGGCAGACTCAGAGGAAAAACTAAGGAAGAAATCTTAGGATAGGAGAAAGTCAAATGGCAAATATTAAAGTTACTTTAACAAAAAGTGTTATTGGCGCTTCTCCAATGCAAAGAAAAGTTGTTGAAGCGTTAGGTTTAAGAAAAATGCACCACTCAGTTGAACTGCCAGAAACTCCCCAATCAAAAGGAGCTATTAAAAAGGTAGAACATCTTGTGACTGTAGAAAAACTGTAGGATAGGAGGTGCACAATAATGAAACTTCATGAATTAAAAGCTGTTGCAGGCGCAACTAGAAAGACAAAGAGAAGAGGTCGTGGTACAGCTTCAGGCCAGGGTAAAGATGGCGGTAGAGGTATGAACGGTCAAAACTCAAGAAGCGGCGGCGGAACTAGACTAGGTTTCGAAGGTGGCCAGATGCCACTATATAGAAGAATTCCTAAAAGAGGGTTTACTAATATATTCAGATCCGAATATACAATCCTTAATTTAGATGATTTTAATAATTTTGAAGATGGAACAATAGTAACGCCAGAATTATTAAAAGAAATTGGACTTGTAAAGCAGGTAAAGGCTGGAGTAAAGATCCTTGGAGAAGGTACTCTTGAAAAGAAAATTACCATCAGAGCTCAAAAGTTCAGCAAAACAGCATTAGAAAAGATTGAATCTGCCGGAGGAAAGGCAGAGGTGATCTAATATGGGTATGATAAAAACAATAGCCCGCGCTTGGAAAATACCAGAGATTAGAAATAAAATCATATTTACATTGTTAATGTTGGCTGTTTTCAGATTGGGTTCAAATATTCCAGTTCCAGGAATGGACAGAGCCGTTCTTGCTGATGTGTTCAGTGGGGATACAGGACTATTTGGTTTGTTTGACTTGTTCTCTGGTGGAGCTTTCAGCAACTTTACAATATTTGCTTTAAGTATCACACCATATGTTACAGCATCTATCATATTCCAGCTTCTTGCCATAGCAGTTCCTGCAATAGAGAGAATTGCAAAAGAGGGAGAAGAGGGTAAAAAGAAAATTGCTCAGTTTACCAGATATCTGACTGTTGTCCTGGCCTTTATACAGGCAATTGGATTATCAGTCGGACTATTCAGACAAGCGCTGATCAGTACAGATATATTCTCAATATCAGTAATCGTACTGACACTGTCAGCAGGTACAGCTTTTCTGATGTGGCTTGGTGAGCAAATAAACGATAACGGTATTGGAAACGGAATTTCACTTATCATCTTTGCTGGAATAGTATCCAGATTGCCTAGTGCTATGCATACAACCTGGGTTAAGTTCCAGGCAGGTGAAGTTAGTATAATAACTATTATTATCTTCATTATATTTGCAATTATAGTAGTGGTTGGTATCATCGAAATTCAGCAGGGACAGAGAAGAATACCGGTTCAATATGCAAAAAGAGTTGTTGGAAGAAAAATGTACGGCGGTCAATCGACACACATTCCGCTTAAGGTAAATCAGGCTGGAGTTATTCCAGTAATATTCTCCTTATCATTACTTCAATTTCCATTAACACTGACATATTTCACGCCTAATACTGGATTTTCAGAATGGGTGTCAAAATGGCTGTCACCATCTGGCGATCCGGGAATATGGATATACATGTTTTTTAACATGTTGCTAATCATGTTTTTTACATACTTTTACACAGCGGTTACTTTTAACCCTGCGGATGTGGCAAATAATATGAAGGCAAATGGCGGATTCATACCAGGAATCAGGCCAGGCAGATCAACTGTTGAATATCTAACAAAAGTATTGACTAGAGTCACATTTGTTGGAGCTGTATTCCTTGCAATCATTGCTGTTATTCCTACACTAATAGGTCAGTTTACGAATCTGGACATCAGGTTTGGAGGTACATCACTGCTTATCGCTGTAGGCGTAGCACTTGACACAATGAAACAACTTGAAAATCAAATGGTAATGAGAAATTATCAAGGATTTCTCAAATAATAGGAGTTAAAATATAATGCTTAGAATAATATTACTTGGACCTCCCGGTGCAGGAAAAGGTACACAGGCAGCTAAAATAATTGAAAAATATAAGATTCCTCATATATCTACCGGAGATATTCTCAGAGAGAATATCAAAAATGGAACTCCTCTTGGTGTAAAAGCAAAAGAGTATATGAACAAGGGAGAACTTGTCCCGGACGACTTAATCGTTAAAATTGCGGAGGCAAGAACTTTAGAGGAAGACTGTAAAAACGGTTATCTTCTGGATGGCTTCCCAAGGACGGTTTATCAAGCTGAAGAGTTTGATGCCTTTCTGGAGCAAAAGGGATTTTCCATAGATAAGGTTCTGAACATTAATGTGGATCAAGAAGCATTAATGGAAAGAATTATTGGCAGGCGAGTCTGCAAAACATGTGGAGCAACCTATCACATCAAAAATATGCCTTCGAAGGTTGAAGGAATATGCGATATCTGTGGGGGAGAACTTTACCAAAGGAAAGATGATACTGCCGAAACTGTTGAAAATAGAATTGGCGTATATAATGCACAGACAAAACCTTTAGTAGAGTATTATATTAACACTGGAAGATTGGCCGATATTGACGGGTCTTTCGGTTCAGACAGTGTATTCTCGGGTATTGTCAGCAAGCTGGGAGAATGCGGATGATTATCATTAAGTCAGATCAAGAAATCAACATTATGAGAGAATCGGGTAAGGTTACAGCCCAAATACTAAAAGATTTGGAAACTTTTATCAAACCAGGCATTTCCACTTTGGAGGTAAACCGGTTTGTAGAAAAGACAATTTTATCTAATCATATGATTCCAAGTTTTAAAGGCTATAATGGCTATCCGGCAAGTGCCTGTGTATCAATTAATGAAGAAGTGGTTCATGGAATCCCAACTTCAAAAAGGATACTGAAGGAAGGGGATATCGTTAGTGTAGACGTTGGATGTACCCACAAGGGATATGTAAGTGACGCTGCAAGAACGTACCCAGTCGGCAAAATCAGTGCTGAAGCAGAAAAACTGATTAGAGTAACACGAGAAAGTTTTTTTGAAGGGCTCAAATTCTGCAAGCCAGGATTCAGACTTTCGGATATATCCCACGCCATTCAAACAAGGGCTGAGGAAGAAGGGTTCTCTGTTATACGTGACTTTGTAGGTCATGGAGTCGGACGAGCTATGCACGAAGAACCGCAAATTCCAAATTACGGCAAAGCCGGAAGAGGACCTAGAATATCAAAGGGAATGGTATTTGCCATAGAACCAATGATAAACCAAGGTACGTATGAGGTTGAGGTTCTCCTGGATAATTGGACAGTGGTAACACTGGATGGTAAACTATCTGCTCATTATGAAAATACTGTAGTAATAACGGATGGCGAACCAGAACTAATAACCTTATAGGTTAAGAAATAAGAGAGAGGTGTAAAATATGGCGAAGAAAGACGTCATCGAAGTACTTGGTACTGTAGTGGATGCTCAACCGAACGCAATGTTTGTAGTTAAGCTGGAAAACGGTTATGAAGTACTTGCACACATTTCAGGAAAAATTAGAATGAACTTCATTAGAATTTTACCGGGAGACAGGGTAAAAGTAGAACTTTCACCTTATGATTTAACTCGCGGCAGAATTACTTGGAGAGATAAATAAGCGTTAACGCTATGGATTAAAGAGGAGGAACGGTGATGAAAGTTAGAGCATCCGTTAAACCGATCTGCGAAAAGTGCAAAGTTATTAAGAGAAATGGAAAAGTAATGGTTATCTGTGAAAATCCAAAGCACAAGCAGACGCAAGGCTAAAAGAAAACTTAGAGTGGGCGGCTGTGTCTTCTTGCCGTGAGGCAACGGGACTACCTCATAAGTGTTTCTATAAATGTATTTTAAATTAAATTTAATTGCCAGTTTTTATTTCCATTGCAAGGGATTTAAAAATGATGGAGAAGGAGGAGTAGTATGGCTCGTATAGCCGGTGTCGACTTACCAAAAGAAAAAAGAGTAGAAATAGGTCTTACATACATTTTTGGTGTCGGTAGACCAACAGCATTAGCAATTCTTGAAAAAACAGGAATAAGCCCTGATACAAGAGTAAAAGATTTATCAGAGGATCAGGCTGGTGCAATAAGAAAAGCTTTAGAACAAGATTATATAGTAGAAGGCGACCTTAGAAGAGAAGTTTCATTAAATATTAAGAGACTGATGGAAATTGGATGCTATAGAGGAATCAGACATAGAAGAGGACTTCCAGTTAGAGGTCAAAAGACTAAAACTAACGCAAGAACTCGTAAGGGTCCAAAGAAGACTGTAGGTAGAAAGAAGAAAGTAGGAAAGTAAAGGAGGTAGGAAAAAATGGCTAAAATCATAAAAAAGACAGTTAGAAAAAAGAGAAGAGAACGTAAAAACATTGAACGTGGTCAGGCTCATATCCAATCCACCTTTAACAATACTATTGTTACTCTTACAGATGTAAGCGGAAATGCCCTGGCGTGGTCAAGTGCAGGATCTCTTGGTTTTAAAGGATCAAGAAAATCTACACCATTTGCAGCACAAATGGCAGCTGAAGAAGCTGCAAAAGCAGCGATGGAACACGGACTTAAGTTCGTTGAAGTATACGTTAAGGGGCCAGGGTCTGGTCGTGAAGCAGCCATTAGGGCGCTTCAGTCAGCAGGACTTGAAATCAGTCTTATTAAGGACATTACACCTATTCCGCATAACGGATGTAGGCCACCAAAGAGAAGAAGAGTTTAGTGAAAGGAGGAGTAATTTAAAATGGCAAGATATACAGATGCTTCCTGCAGATTATGCAGAAGAGAAGGTCAGAAGCTTTTTTTGAAAGGCGAAAGATGCTACGG
>JAENWH010000198.1 GCA_016650135.1 Peptostreptococcaceae bacterium | reverse complement strand
TCAATGACAACCATTTTTTTGAACTTGACGGAGTATTTCATTTTATTTGAGTAACTAAGATCATTTTTACTCTTACCATCTTGTTGCATAAGAAGTTTTGTTCTAAATCTTGTTGCAATATATTCTGTAGAAAAATCTTTATCTTTAATTGTTTCGTGTTCATAAATAATGTACCATAATTTCCCATATGTGTGTATATAATCCAGCATAGCTACTTGATCATTCCCAGGGGCTACGGTAGTGAGTTCTGAACTTGCTTTTAAATCTCCAAAGAATAAACCTTTAAGAAAACTTAAATCAAAAATAGCCCCACATGAATTGATATCACCAACATATTTTATAACATCATCAACTTCTAAATTTTCCATTCCTTGAGAAAATTTATACTCAAGATAAAGACCAGCCCATTCGGTGAAACGCCAACCTCTCCAATTTGCATTATGCATTTCTGTTATAGCTGACATAGCAGTTATTTCTTTATCGAAACAAAAATTAGCATTAAATTCTTCTAAAACACTAAATATTTTATCTTGGCCATTAACGCTATACATACCGTCTAAATATTCTTTGAAATAATTTTTGCTTATTGTAATAATTTCATTTTTGTTTTTATCGATTTTTTTAAAACTACCATTAATTTCAGCTTGGTATAAATCATTTATATAAATATGCGCAGCAGAATTGTGCATTGCTTTACTCATATATGATTCTTTAGTAAAATCAACTAAAATTATATTATCATTATATTTATAGACACCGATGAAACGAATATTATATCCATCTTTTTTTGAAAAAAAGTTAACTGCTTCTTTATACCATTTCTTGAGTTGAATTCTTTTTAAAAATGCAGGATGCTGCCCATTACCACCCATGTATGTTATATTTGCAAGAAGTAATATCTCTTTTAAATTATATTCGGGTTTGTAGCAAAGAATTTTTTTCTTTTCAAAATTTATTATTTCACAGTTCTCTTTACCTAAAATTCCTGAAACCAATAGTAATAGTTCATTTCTTGTTAATTTTTGATCATAATCCAAAACAATTTCGCTATTTACTGATAATTGTTCGCTTTTCAAATTCATGCTAATACCTCACTTTAATATATATTTTAGCATAATAAAATATAATTTGCCATAATAAAATACAGGTAGCTTTGTTCATATAATTATGTTATACTTTTGATATTAACTAATAAGTAAGGATGGATATATGAAAGATAATTTTACATTTATAGACTTATTCTCAGGAATAGGTGGCTTCCATCAAGCGATGGAAAAATTAGGTGGTAAGTGTTTATTTGCTTCAGAAATTGACAAATATTGCACTGAGACATATTACGAAAACTATAAAATCGATGCGCAAGTTAATATTCGCGAGATTCATGAAAAAGATGTGCCAAGTCACGATGTTTTGTGCGCAGGATTTCCTTGCCAAACATTTAGTAAAGCGGGGAAACAAGAAGGATTAAAAGACAATACAGGGGGTACTCTTTTTTTTGAAATTGAAAGGATATTAAAGTATCATAAGACTAAATATATAATTCTTGAAAATGTAAGGAATTTAGTATCTCATGACAATGGGAATACTTGGAGAGTAATACATGAGCATCTTCAGGACATAGGATACCGGCTTACGATAAAACCAATCATTTTAAGCCCGCATCAATTTGGAATACCACAATTGAGAGAGAGAGTTGTTATTCTTGGCGTTTATGACCCTACTAATTCTTCAAAAGAATTAGATATAGAATTTGATAAGCTCATGCATAAAAATGATAACTCTATATACAAAATTATTTCGAAAGATAGAGTTGAGGAAAAATATTATATTTCTGAACATGAGGATTATGTTTTGTCAGCGTGGAATGAGTTCTATCAAATAATTGACACTAAAATAATAGGATTCCCGATTTGGGCCGACTTTTTTAACCATTTTGAATATGAGGATAATTTGCCGATATGGAAACAAATCTTTATTCAAAAGAATAAAGATTTATATAAAAGGAACGAAAAAGCAATAAATAATTGGATGAAAAAATATAGTATTCAAGATAAGTTTAACCCAACTGAAAGGAAGTTTGAATGGCAGGCGGGAAAAAGCATTGATAACATTTGGGATGGAATAATTCAAATTAGACCTTCAGGAATACGAGTTAAACTTCCAACATGCTTTCCGGCTTTGGTAGCAATGGTGCAAATACCGATAGTTGGTAGATATAAAAGGAGGCTTTCAGTTGAAGAAGTTTCGAAATTACAAAGTTTTCCAGAGGATTTTATCCCTAATAAGTTGGATCAGCAGGCATATAAGCAATTTGGGAATAGTGTAAACGTTGAAGTCATTAAAAATGCTGCTATTAAACTGTTCGAGTACTAAAAAATCGACTTGAATAGTAGTTGCCAAATCCATGGGGGGAAATCCGATTTATTGCGTCCTAACAACAATTGGGAGGTTCTAACTATTTGTTTATTCTAAATTGATACAATTCGAATAAACAACAAAGGCCAGCGTGAAGTTGCATCAGATATAGGCTATGGCTTCAATTTCAACCAGTACATCCTTAGGAAGCCTTGCAACTTCAACAGCCGATCTGGAAGGATAGGATCCTTCCGTAAAGAATTTAGCATAAACGCCATTTACCTTTGCAAAATCATTCATATCTTTAATAAAGACAGTGGTCTTTAAAACTTTTTCCATTGAAGATCCGGCTTCTTCTAGAATAGCCTTCACATTGTTGAGTGATTGCTCTGTCTGTTCTTCAACTCCACCGGCAACAATCGCACCAGTTTCTGGAATAAGGGGAACCTGCCCGGAAGTAAACACCAGATTTCCGAAGATATTTGCCTGGGAATAAGGACCTATTGCGGCAGGAGCTTTTTTTGTTGAAACTACTTTTCTCATATTATTTTCCTCCTAATACTTTAAGTATAAAATTTATGTTTTCATAAGGATTATCCAATACGTTAATTATATAATCACTGTATCTTTTATACAAGGGTATTCTTTGAGAAGACATTATTCTTAAAGAATCCAGAGATTTGCTCAGAGGTCTTCCCGCTGATGCCAGATTTTCTAATGGCCTGTCCAAAAAAAGCACAGTACCGTTCTGAGAAAGTGCCTCCATATTTAAAGGGTTTAAAACGATGCCGCCCCCAGTTGAAATCACATGCCCCTGATATTTACCAACTTCTTTAGCTACCTGGCTTTCTATTTTGCGAAATTCTTCTTCCCCTGATGCTTCAAAGAAAAGAGGTATAGCCATTCCAATCCGTTTTTCTATTACATCGTCCGTGTCTATAAACGGGCATTTTAATTTTTTGGCCAGCAACATCCCTAATGTTGTTTTACCAGATCCAGGCATGCCGGTTAAAACGATATTTTTAATTTTCTTTTCTAGTAAAAAAATTGTATCTTCTATAATGTCAGTCTCCAGGCTTCCTCCGGTAAATAATTCAAAGGCCTTATAAGCCTGAGCAACAAGCATGGAAAGTCCATTGGAAAAAGGTATTTTTAAAGATTTGGCCTCATATAAAAGGTGTGTTAAAAGAGGATTGTATATTAAATCAATGACTCCTTCACACAATGGAAAATCTTTTAAAGAAACAAGGGACTCTCCATTATGAGGATACATGCCAACCGGGGTTGCGTTGATAATAATTTGTGAATCAGCATGTTCTATTGTTTGTTTCAGTGATATGGTTGCATTTAAACCACTTCGAGAGGCAACAATGATTTCCTTTGCATTTGAATTCTTAGCAGCCTTAATAACCATCAGTGAAGAACCGCCTGCCCCAAGAATAAGCACTTTCTTGTCCTTTAAAGAAATACCCGACCGATAAAGCATATAATTAAAGCCAAAATAATCTGTATTATCGCCGACAAGCTTTCCATCACGAAAATACATTGTGTTGACAGACCCAATATCCGTTGCAACGGGGGTTAACTCGTCACAAAAGGGGATGACATCTCTTTTATAAGGTATGGTCACATTGATACCCGTAAAGTCTCTTGCAGCCATAAACGGAGTAAAGCAGTCTTTAGGTAATTCTATTAAATCATAGTCATATTTGCCAAAACTTTCATGTATTTTTTTTGAATAGCTATGACCTAATTTTTCGCCGATAAGCCCATAAAGCATTTTATCCCTCCTGCACAATTAATAAACTTTGGTATTTCTTGCTAATCTCAAATATTGACTCTAGAAAATCTTTCGTATAGCAACCAAGCTCACCTTCAGGAATTAAATTGTTTAATATTTCCTTTTCTCTTTCAGGATTAAAAACAGGGATATTGTTTGCAGTTTTGTAATTTGCAACTTCTGCCACGAGGTTCATTCGCATTTGAAAAAGATTAACCAGTTCATGGTCTATGTCATCAATATCAGCTCTAATACTGTCTAAATTCATTTTATCCCCTCCTCTTCTAAAAAAAGATCTAAAATACCAATTGCCACTAGTGCTTCAACAACTGGAACTGCTCTCGGAACTACACAAGGATCGTGCCGCCCTTTTGTCTTGACAATTGTATTGATACCTTCAGTGAGGTTGACGGTTTCCTGTGCAATGCCAATGGAAGGAGTAGGCTTA
>JAENWH010000353.1 GCA_016650135.1 Peptostreptococcaceae bacterium | reverse complement strand
GCTTCCCCATAATGGCCTAGTGCGATTCTTTCAGATGTCATTTTTGATATGGCGGCAGGGGCTCCATTTGTTGAGAAAACAAGTAAAAACACATAAATCGGATAAGCCGTCTGATAATATCCCATGCCTTCATCTCCAATGATATTAGCCAGTGGTATTCTGAATATCGCCCCCATTACCTGAACCAAAAGACCTGCAACACCTAATATTGCCGCCCCTTTTAAAAATGTTTTTTTACTCATCGTCAGAGTCTCCCTTATCTATGTCAACTTAAACAGTATTTGCACGTTTATTATTTATTATACCAAATAAAACATATTCACGTATAGGTTTTATTTGATTTATTTGTTATAATTATGGCAGAAACAATTAATATAGAAAAGAGGTAAAAATATGAGAGATTTCCCAAGACCTACAATGTTACTGATAATGGATGGGTATGGTGAAACATCTGTAATAAAAGGTAATGCGATTGCCGCGGCAAACAAACCAAACCTGGACAGAATTTTCAAAAGCTTCCCGCATACCACTTTGGGAGCAAGCGGACTTGATGTTGGCCTCCCCAAAGGTCAAATGGGCAATTCCGAGGTTGGTCACCTGAACATTGGCGCTGGTAGAATAGTTTACCAGGAGCTGACTAAAATAACGAAGGAAATAGAAGATGGTACTTTCTTTACTAACCAGGTGTTGGTTGACGCTATGGATTATTCCATCAGCAAAAATACTTCACTTCACTTAATGGGTCTTTTGTCTGATGGCGGTGTTCATAGCCATATTGATCATTTGTTTGCCTTGCTTGACATGGCAAAGACAAAAGCTGTTCCTAAGGTATTTGTTCACTGTTTTCTTGATGGCAGAGACGTTCCACCCAGATGCGCCGTTGAATACATAAATCAGCTTGAAGCGCATATGAAAAAAATTGGTCTTGGCAAAATATCCACCGTTTCCGGAAGATATTACGCAATGGACAGAGACAATCGCTGGACTAGAGTAGAAAAAGCATACAATGCGATGACCCTTGGAGAAGGCGAACAGTCAATTGATGCGGTTTCTGCAGTAAAAAATGCATATGTAAGAGAAGAAAATGATGAGTTTGTTTTGCCGACTTTTGTTAAAGGAGGTTCCACAGTAAATGATGATGATTCAATTATAATGTTTAACTTCAGACCTGACAGGGCAAGAGAAATAACCAGAGCTTTCGTTGATGATAATTTTAACGGGTTTACAAGAAAAAGAATTTTTACCGGACTCCATTACGTCTGTCTAACTCAGTATGACTTGAATATGCCTAATGTTCAGGTCGCATTTCTCCCTCAAAGCCTTAATAATACGCTCGGAGAATATTTATCAAAATTAGAATTAAAACAGCTCAGAATCGCTGAAACAGAAAAATATGCCCACGTAACCTTCTTTTTCAATGGGGGAGTAGAACTGCCAAATCCGAATGAAGACCGAATATTAATCCCATCACCGAGAGTCGCCACCTATGATCTGCAGCCCGAAATGAGTGCATTTATTGTAACTGAAAAAGTTTTAGAGCAAATCAATTCTGACAAATATGATTTTATTGTTCTGAATTTTGCAAACGCTGACATGGTTGGACATTCAGGGATTTTTGAAGCTGCAAAACTGGCAGTAGAAGTTCTGGACAAATGCGTTCCGAAAATAGCGGATGCTGTACTTGCAAAAGGAGGGCAAATTTTATTAACTGCAGATCATGGCAATGCAGATGAAATGCTGGATAAGGATGGCAATATTCAAACTTCCCATTCATTAAACCCTGTTCCCCTCGTTTTCATTTCCAACAATCCCAAGCAATTGAGAGAGGGCGGCGTGCTGGCTGATTTAGCCCCGACCCTTTTAGATATTATGGGGCTGGCAATTCCAAAAGAGATGACAGGCCACAGTTTAATAAGCCCATTATAAGCATCCGACATTGGGCTTGTTTTTTGCAAACCCCTTGCAATCAGTCATTTATAATTTCAGTTATCCACAGGCTGCCTGTGGATAACTAGGAGCTACCCATCCAATTCATGCCATACGATTCAAGAACAAAGGAAAGAGCCTGCAAGGAGATGTTTTCACATTTTTTGCATGCTCTTTTTTACAGGATAAAACTTATCCACAGGTTTAATTTGAGCAAATCCACCAACTGCAAGGGTTATTTTTTTCACAAACCCAAAGTAGGATGCTTATAATGGGCTTGTTTTAGGCGTACGAATCTAGTTTCCATGATTTCTTCAGGTATTTTTTAAATACATCCAATACGCTGGCTGGATCATCTATATAATAAGAACGGGCAATATTGCCGTTGGCATCTCGGTCACGTCCGTCCCACCATATTGCCACCTTTATATTTGAATAATACTTAATATTTTCAAACATACTGGAAACCCATTGCGTTTTGTCACCGCCAAGGCTAGCAGAAGCAAATTCGCAAATCATTAACGGCTGGCCAAAATTTTCGCAATATTCATTGTATAAATTGCCATAAAGTTCATCGAATTCCTGCCATTTTTCTCCTTTTGAAGCGTAATAAGTTCCAGTATTATAAGCTGTCAATCCTACAACATCAACATATTCATCTCCCGGATAATACATTAAAGTATCGTTCCATTTAAAATTGGGAAAGGACTCTGCATTTGGATTCCAGACCCATATTGCGTTATTGACACCAGCCTCTTCAAATATACTGTAAATGTATCTGTAAAACTCCTTGAATACCATAGGGTCTCTTGATGTATTATAACCCGCATACGGACACCAATCGC
>JAENWH010000101.1 GCA_016650135.1 Peptostreptococcaceae bacterium | reverse complement strand
TTATAAGGTGACAGATGCAAATGGTTGCAGCTCGAATAAACAAACTGCAATTAATGTTATAGCAGCACCAACGGTGAGTCTTGACCCAATTCAATCAGTTTGCCAAAATGCTTCTTCATTTTCAATGACTGGTGGTCAGCCCACCGGAGGAACTTATTTTGTCAATGAGAAGGAAGTCAAAATTTTTGTTCCGTCGGCCTATAATCCTGGAACCTATTCCGTGAGTTATATTTATAGCAATGGAAGTGGTTGTCAGGGTGTGGCAAGTCGAACAATCACTGTTTTTTCAGCTCCAACGGTGAGTCTTTCCGACTTCACCCCTGTTTGTGAAAATGGGGAATCAGTGGCTTTGTCAAGTGGAATGCCTACCGGAGGAACTTATATCAATGATTTTGTGGCCGGAGGAAAGTTTTACCCTGACAAGTCCGGGGCCGGAACTCAAACGATTGTCTATTCTTATACTAATGCGAACGGTTGTACAAGTACCGTTAACAAAAGCATTGAAGTAAAACCAATCACAGCATTAACCCTTCCTGTCTTTCAACCAATCTGTAAAAACAATAACAGTTTTATTGTTTCCGGTGCAGTTCCGGCAGGAGGAACTTATTACGTTGATGGAGTTGAGAGCAGTATTTTTGTACCCGCAAATTATATCAGTGGTTACCATACAATCAAATACAACTACAAAAACCAAAATGGCTGCATATCTACGACCAATGCGCAAATTCAGGTTTTCCCTGTTCCTGCGGTAGAGCTTCCGGCCTTTGATGATGTTTGTCAGAATGCAAACGATATCAAATTAAAAAGCGGATATCCTGCCGGAGGAACTTATTACGTGGAGGGCGTTAAATCGACGGTACTAATACCTTCAGATTATGAATCCGGAAACTATCAAATAAGCTATCAAGGTACAAATGATTATGGTTGTTCTGCGTCCGTTTCAAGAGATTTAAGGATACTTGCATCTCCTGAAGTAACATTGCCTACATTTAAGAAACTATGTGAAAATTCTGGTGATTTGCCCTTATCTGGGGCCTCTCCTGCGGGTGGTTCTTGGAATGGTGACGGAGTAATAGATCAAGTGTTTCGTAATACCATAGGTGAAGGAAAATATACGGCAACTTATACTTACACGGGCGAAAATGGTTGTTCAAATTCTAAATCTACACAAATAGAGGTACTGTCAGCACAAACGGTGTCGTTGGCTAACTTTAGCCCTGTTTGTCAAAACGCTTCTTCATTCTCAATGACAGGCGGTCTGCCAATCGGAGGAAGCTATATGATAGATGGTATAGCAACACAGCAGTTCAATCCTTTAGCTTTTGAGGCCGGAAATTATCAAGTAAAATACCAGTTAATAAATGAGGCAGGTTGTATCTCTGCGGTTGTAAAACCAATCACTGTTCTATCAAAAACGGAAGTAACTATTTTTGACGAATTTGGAACCTGTCCGAATGCTTCTTCATTCACTCTGACAGGAGGTCTGCCGACCGGAGGCGATTACTATATCAATAATAAAAAGGTAACGGAATTTAATCTTGCAAACTATGCAATAGGAGCTTATCCCGTCACTTATACTTTTACAAATTCGTTTGGCTGTTCGGATTCTGATGCCTCAATAATTTCGGTGTTTGATGCCTGTCCAAATCCTGAATTAAAAACAGAAGCAGTTTACTGTCCGAATGAGGATATTTCATTGTCTTTATTGAATTTGAATAGTAATCTGAAAGTCGATTGGTATACAAGTGATGGCGATTCTAATACTAAACTTGAAGTTGCGAGCAACGAATCCGAAGTTGTCTTGAAATCTGACAAAAGCTTTTCATCGATTGTCCAATATACCGATTTGAATGGCTGTAAATCAGAAAAAAAAGAGGTGTATGTAAACGTTGAATCATTAACCACGAATATTACAACAAGTACCAACCAGGTCAAACAAGGAGACTTATTGAAACTGTCCTCAAATGTCGATAAACCAAATCTGGTTAATGCGTATTTATGGGAATTTTCCGATGGTACTGTGTCAAACGAAAAGGATGCCTGGAAATATTTTAACATCCTTGGTGACATTGATGTGAAAATTTATGTTGAAACACTGAACGGTTGTCAATTCTCACAAACCGCTAAGAATTTTGTCACCGTGTCTACGGTTGCAAATACGACCGAATCCGAATCCGGTTCGGGTTCGGATATCAATGGCGGCCCTGATGAAAGTTTTAATCAGTTACCAAATATTCTTGATATCACCATGTTTCCAAATCCAACGGTTTGCGTGGTAAACCTGACATCAAATACGGACAATACCTTAACGTATAAACTATTCTCACAAAATGGGGATGTATTGATACAGGGTGAGTTTAAAAGGACCACAAGCATTCAACTGCGTGGCGCCAGTGGAATTTATCTTGTCCAAATTCTTGATTCTGGCCGACTTGTAAAAACAGAACGAATTATAAAACAATAAACCATATGCCCCGAAAGGGGGCTTATACTAACACACATGAAAAGAATATCTTTTTTATTGATAAGCCTTGTTTTCCTGTCATCGTGTGATGATAGCGAAGATGTATTCTCAAAAATTAATATTGATCCTGTCATATCGTTTAATTCAAATCGGGTTCCGGATAGTGAAGCTTTTGAAGATAGTGTCAAGGTAAGGGATAAGGTTTACACTTTTAACTACGCTGTTATTGATGATCAAATCAATACCCCAGAACTCAATTTTAAAGAAAGCAGTAATGTTAATGATGTTGTTCTGCTTAGTGAGAACCAAATTAGTTTGAAGTTTTCAGCAGAAGGCCGAAGGGTACTGTCCTTTTATGTGAAAGATGCTTTTGGACAAACGACGGTGAAAGAAGCGATAATAACTGCGTATAATAATCTTCTTCCTGTGGCAGTCTTTAAGTTAATTGATACCAAATCGCCTATCTCTTCTTTGGAAAGGAAGCTCGATTTATCAGAAAGCTTTGACAAAGATCAAAATTTTGGGGGGAAAATTATTTCATATTCCTTCCAGATAGACAACCAGAAAGAGGTAACTACAGACAAATCATTCATTTATCACATCTTTCAAATGCAAGGAACCTATATCATTAAGTTAAAAACGCAAGATGATGATTTGGTTTGGAGCGAAACCTTAGTGAAAACAGTTAAAATCTAATCATTAAACATCCTGATCATGATAATAAAACAACTTAATTTATTGATTATTCTCACCCTTTTGTCTTGTTCCGTGTGGGGCCAAGGATTTTATATTGAATTGAATCAAAACCATTTAATCGCTTCAAAATCAATATCTGTTTTTGGAGGTCTGACAAAAAAAGGGAACGAGATATCAGCCGGATTAACTTCTTATAGTAAATCCCTGAGTGGACTTAATAAAGGTTTTTATTTCTCCTACTCGTTGGGGGATATAAACACACAGACCGGGACCGATTTTCAAAATATTGCTGTAAAAGTAATGCTTGAAAAAACTGTATTTCAGAGTAAAAGCATGTTTATTAATTTGGGTGCCGGTCCTTATTTGGGATTCGAAAAGCTGAAAAACTCTGTCTTGGATAAAACAAGGTCTAAAGACTTTGTTCCAGGACTAACAGGCTTTTTTGAATTTGAAGACTGTTTTAGTAGTGGCAGCCGATGGGGTGTTTTTTTAAGGGCCGAACAAACATATAGATATTCATCTGATATTAGCAGCTTGTATTATTCCGTTAACCTTGGCGTGAGGTATTCTCTCCCTTAAATTTGAAAATTACTTGAGTTGTTAAGGTAATATCCTTAAAACCAAAAGCTTTAAGTATGTCTTGTAAGAAAAATGGTCGTGTTGTTGGGAGATTACGGTTGCGAAACCGGCTAACTTCTGAAGCGCTGAGATCGTTCTTTTCACAGAATATTTTTAAATCACCATGAGGAATTGCATCAAGTTTCTTTATCAGAAACGTTTCCAATTCTTCATATTCCAAAGTATATAATTTCTTCATTCTATGTAAACGGGTTATCAAATAATCAACCATTGAAACAAATATACAAATCTTTATTTGTCTTATATATGGTTGATATCTAGTATTCTAATAAATAACAATACAATGATTCAATATTTAGAATCTATAATTGTACTAATTAATACAATTATATTTAAAAATACTATATATTTGTGCAGTAAAAATAAATGTAAAAAAAATCAACAATACATGAAAAAAATATTCCTTACTATTCTGCTGTATTTAATTTATTTAAGCGGTTTTTCACAGATAAATTTCACAATTAAAAATTTTCATGAACAGCCTGTTTTTGCCCGATATATACTTGATAAAGCATATCCAGTTGATACCCTTTCCACTTCAAAAAATGGAGAGTATTCTTTCAATAAAAAAATTGATTCTGGAATTTATATTTTGCTTATGGGACAAAAATATGTTGAATTCCCTGTCGGAGAAAATCAGCGTTTGAATTTTTCACTTGATTATAACCAGGAAGAAATTCAGAAATCGTTGCATGTCACGGGCTGCAATGATAATGTTTTATTTCAAGAGTTCTTAATGCTGAAAAATGCGGAAGAAATGGCCCGGTTTTCAAAGCAAAACGCAAACTCGATACAAGATGATTTTATAAAGGCATATTTAAAATCGGTAACCCCAATTATTCCCCCTGCCGGAGCAAATGACACAGTGCGTTTTTATTACTTCAGGAATCACATTTGGGATGGGGTGAACCTCACTATTCCCCAAATGCTTAACAGTCCTGTAATCGCTAAAAAACTGGATTACTTCTTTAATAATATGATTGTTCAAAATCCCGATACAGTTATTTTTCACATTAAAAAATTAATGGTTCGGCCAATGGCTGATACAATCAAACATTATGCCCTCGATTTTTTAATTCATTACACATTTGAGAGTAAAATAATGGGAATGGAGAAGGCTTTTGTCTGGCTTTCGGAAAACTATTTTGTGAATGGAAAATGTTTCTGGATTGATGAAAAAGCACTTAAAACAATCACTGAGCAATATGAGCTGAATCGTTTTTGTCTGGTCGGACAAAAAGGAAAGAATCTAAAACTAACAGATAGTGAAAACAAGCCGTTTCAGCTTGAACAGCTGAATTGTGATTTTACCTTACTACTGATCTATGATATTGGCTGCGGAAGTTGTAAAAAAGTGGTAGAAGAACTCAACTTGAAATATTCTGATCTTTTTCTAAAAGGTGTTGAAATCGTGGCGCTAAACACAGAAACAGATCGGGAAAAATGGATTTCCTATATTAAGGAACATAAAATATCCGATTGGCATAATGTAATGGATTTTGACAACTCAACCAACTACCATACTTTTTACGGTGTGCAACAAACCCCAATAATTTATCTTCTCGATAAACAAAATAATATTATCGGCAAAAAATTGACTGTTGATCAAGTTTTCCAGATCCTTTCAACTTTGAAAGATAAGACCCAAAAATCATGAAAAAACAGATACTTTATTTATTCTTAGCCTTCCCTTTTGGGGTGTTTGGTCAGGCGCTTGTAAGTGATCCTGTTTTGGAAGGCTATGCGGCTGCGGAAGCGGCAGCAAGATCAACGACAACGGCCAATACAGTTAAACAGTTAGGTGAAGCCTATAAACAGACAACAGAGCTTTCCAAAACAGCAACTTTCTTAAAACAGTCGTATGAACAGCTTCATGAAATTAACGTATTTATTACCAATCTTTCTCGTTTGGACAGGTTGATTAAAAAGCAAGAAAGCCTGATTACTACGACCAAAGATATTGTGACCGATCTTGAACTGTCGAAACTCTATACTCTCGAAGAAGTCAACGCCCTTCACCATTCCTTTCTCCGCATGATTGCTACAACGAACGATATTGTCGAAATGTTGGACATTATATTAAAACCTAAGACAAGTATGACGGATGGTGAACGGATGATGCTTTTACGGCAAATGGAGGAAGACTTCAACGAAAAGCAATGTTTAATGGACAAAACAATCTGGGAATATCGAAGAGTCCGAAATCAGCGCATATTTCAAAATGAAATAAAAAGAATGCATAAATTGTGAATATTCCGATGATTGATGTAAAGATATTAACAGAAATAAGCCAGGAGGTGTTTTCAAAACATCTCCTGGTTTTAGTGAATTCGTCTAAAGCACTTGCGGGAATTATTTTTCTCGTGGCAATGTCTAAAAAATTCATGACGTCTTTTGCAAAGGAAGGCAGTGTCGGGATTGGTGATTCTGAAGACAGTTTAAGCCCTCATGACCTTTTAAGATCGGTATTATTGTTGCTTCTTATCGGCTTTATTCCAGATATATTAAATCTTATTGATCTTATGCTGAATGGATTGATTGACGTGTTTGTGTCAGATTTTAAAGCTGACGAAATGAGCGCAATTGATATAGGTTCACCGCCAGTTACTATAATGGAAGATGATGATACTATAATGGGATCAATTCTTAAAACGATGCTGAGTTTAAAAAATACACTTTCCCCAGGTGTCTTAATAAATCGTTTTGTGGGTGGAGTTGCTTATTATCTTGATGTACTAGTTTTTATGATATATCTTGGTAAACGCTTTTTTATACTTGGAGTTCTAAAAGTTATTTCTCCTTTGATTCTTGCTTTTTCAATTTTCCCCAAATATAAAGACCTCACATATAATTTGATGAAAATATATGTGCGTACATTTTTAACCATTATTCCAATGCTTTTGGTGGTAGTTTTTGCAAACCAGTTTTATAGTATTTTCATGAAATATATGTCTGATGGTACTTACGGTTCTTTTACTATGCTAGTAGAAGGTAGTACCGTCCAAGGAATGGCAATATTGGGTATGGTGTGGCTGAAATTTACTCTTTTTAAACAGAGTTCAGAAATAATGAAATCTATTTGGCCGTAGTATGT
>JAENWH010000024.1 GCA_016650135.1 Peptostreptococcaceae bacterium | reverse complement strand
GCAAGGCTATCTCGATGAGTTCTGTTACAAATTCAACAGAAGATACTTTGGAGAAAGGATATTTGACCGATTATTGCTGGCATCATCATCAGGACGGTCAAGCTTTAAGCATAGAATATATTAGTGGGGTAATTGCGGATAAATTATCATTATGTCTTTGCGCATATTGAGGATTTATATACGCATTTTCAAATAGATATTAGATACCTACAGGGTACTTTTGTTTTGAAATCAACTTGGATGAAGAATTTCAGAAGCTGAGTAAGACACTTCGACGATGAAATAATTTGTTGTATTTCAATAAAAGGATAAAAGAATCTGAAATGTATTTATAGAGAATAAACGGTTCGTTAACTATGTTTAAATCTAAAAAACGAGAAGAATTACGTGAAGTTAAATTGGAAATCACTAAAGCATTTTTGCAATCGGATCAGCTCTTGAATTTTAACTAAACTCTTTACTATTAATAATTATTTACTATTAAAAAATTCATTTCTATGAAAGAAAAACTATCTGTTAACTTATTAAGTGAGCCAAGAAAAAATCGAGTTTTTTGGTTGTTGCTAATCTTCGTTTGTTTCATCAATGGTAACATTATGGCACAGAGTAGCAATGTTGTTTCCGGTAAAGTAACCGACACTAATGGACATTCTTTGCCTGGAGTTGTGGTAGTGATTAAAGGGTCAAATACAGGTACAACCACCAATGCAGAAGGAAAATATTCCATCACCAAAGTTTCTGACAATGACATTCTGCTTTTTTCTTTTTTGGGAATGGGAACTAAGGAGATCGCTATTCAGGGGCAATTGGTTGTAAATGTGGTATTAGAAGATGAATCAATTGGGTTAAGCGATGTTATTGTTATTGGTTATGGCGTTCAGAAAAAGAGTGATTTAACAGGAGCGGTTACCTCTGTAAAATCAAGTGATATCGGGAAAATGTCGGTTGCCACTAGTGATCAGGTTTTACAAGGAAGAGCAGCTGGAGTTACGGTTACCTCTAATTCTGGTTCCCCAGGTACTCCGGTACAAGTTCGGGTGCGGGGAATCGGTACTATCAATAACTCTTCTCCGTTATATGTGGTAGATGGGTTTCCTATTGATGATATAAGTTTCTTAAATTCGGCTGATATCGCTTCGATGGAAATCTTAAAAGACGCTTCTTCAACTGCGATTTACGGGGCCAGAGGAGCTAATGGAGTTATTTTGATTACCACAAAAAGTGGGAAGGATTCAGGTGCTCCTATCATAAATGTGGATCTGTATACAGGGGTATCCAATATGTGGAAAACCCCCGAATTACTAAATGCTTCTCAATGGGCTATGCTGAAAAATGAAGCCTTAACCAATGGAGGGATGGCAACTATTCCTGAATTAGATAATTATCAGAATTTAGGGGAAGGAACTGATTGGATCAAAGAAGTTTCACGACCGGCCTCGACCAGAAATGTTAATTTTTCGATAGCTGGTGGTAACGCTAACATGAGCTACTTTATTAGTGCCAATAATTATTTACAAGAAGGAATTATTAAAAAATCAGATTTTAGCCGTACATCAGTGCGGATAAATACTTCAATTAAAGCGAAAAAATGGCTTACTCTTGGTGAAAACTTAACCATCGAACAAAATAAAACTCATCGAATTAATGAGGGTGATGAGTGGAGTGCTATTCTGATTGAGGCAAGCACCATTGATCCGGTTACACCGGTTCGTTTGCCGAATGGCAACTTTGCTCCTTCAGACTATGTCGATATGAATAATCCGGTTGCGAAAATCGATCGTACCAATGGTTATAGTAAAGCATTCCGAACGGTGGGTAATGTATTTGGTGAGGTTCACTTTACTAAAGATCTCATTTTTAAATCTACACTTGGATTAAACTATGTTTATGGCAATGATTATAATTTTGCTCCCATTTACCATATTTCAGGTGCTGAAAGTAACGATGTAAATTCAGTTAGTCGTGGTAGTAATGAAGGTAAATCATGGAGCTGGTCCAATTATTTTACGTATGCAAAAAAAATTGGCAAACAAGATTTTTCTGTCATGGCAGGGATTGAAGCAACTGACGATTATTCGGAATGGTTTGGAACCAGAGCGACTGCTTTACCAAAAGAATTTGTGCAATTGAGATATATTGATAATGCTGCAAATAGAAATGCTTCAAATTCAAATGGATCTATGTCTGATAAAAAAATGCAGTCATATTTTGGACGTGTGAATTATTCCTATGCCAATAAATATTTAGTAACAGCAAACATTAGAAGGGATGGCTCTTCTGTTTTTGGCCCAGACAGACGGTATGGAACATTTCCTTCTTTTTCTGCCGGATGGAAAATTAATCAGGAAGATTTTCTGATCAATAACTCTACTATTAGTATCTTAAAACTCAGAGCAGGCTGGGGAAAGATTGGGAATGATAAGATTCCTGAATATCAATTTTATACGCTAGCGAAGTCAGGTCAGAGATATCCTTTTGGCGATATTATCCAAGATGGAATTTCCTTTCCTGGAATAGGAAATTCAGAGTTACAGTGGGAGGAAACGGCAACGACAAATATTGGACTAGACTTGGGATTTTGGAGTAATAAATTGAACGTAACTGCTGAATATTACATACGGAAAACAAGCAATATGTTGATGCAGTCTCCTGTATTGGCTCATGTTGGATTGCAAGATGACCCTTGGAACAATGTAGGTGAAATGAAAAATAGTGGTTTTGAATTAGAGTTAAATTACAAGGCGTTGAAGGGCGATTTCGACTATGAATTAGGATTTAATTTTGCAACAAATAAGAATGAGGTGACCAATCTGGGAACTTCAGGATCCATTTCATCAGCCAGTTTACGAAATACCGGTTATGTTACCAGAACCATGGTTGGAATGCCTATCGCTCAATTCTGGGGATATAAAACACAAGGTTTGTTTCAAAACCAGGCAGAAGTTAATGCATGGGTTGATAAGGATGGTAATCTTTTGCAACCCAATGCGGGGCCTGGCGATATTCGTTATGCCAAAGACCAAACGGGAGGATTATATTATGGGATTATTGGCAATCCACTCCCGAAATTCACTTATGGATTTAATGGACAATTTAGTTACAAGAGTTTGGATTTGAACATCTTCTTCCAGGGGCAATATGGAAATCAAATCTTTAATGGGACCAAAATCTATACGGATAGACCAGATGCTACCAGTAACATGAGTACCAGAATGCTTAACAGATGGATTGGTGAAGGATCGACCAACGATGCTCATTTCCCACGGCTTAATGCAGCGGATGCAAATAATATTTGGTTTTCAGACAGGTATGTTGAAGATGGTTCTTACCTAAGGTTGAAAAATATTCAACTTGGGTATACATTATCTTCGAAATTAAGTCAATCCTTCAATATTCAAAAGTTAAGAATATATGTGGGGGCAACCAATTTGCTCACATTTACTAAGTACAATGGCTTCGATCCGGAAATTGGAACCGGGTATTCAGGCTCACTTGATTTAGGTGTTGACCGAGCCAATTATCCTCAGGCCCGTACTTTTTTAGTCGGATTAAATCTAACTTTTTAACCTTAAATTAACACGTATTATGAAAATGAAAATAATGATATCGTTTGCAATTGGAGTAGTTACTTTAATTGCGAGTTCATGCTCAAAAGACTTTTTAACTACTGAAGCTCCTTATGTTACGAGCAATGATTATTTTACTTCGGAGTTAGATGCGACAAATGCATTAACTTCCTGCTATGATATTCTTGGATGGGAAGATGGTACCAATAGCTTCCAACTATGGCAAGGTGATATACTTGGTCATGATTCATATAAAGGAGGGGAAGGAGCAGGAGATCAACCATGGATGGAGCCTTTACTGAAATCTCAGTACAGCGCAAACAACGAAGGGATTGTGGTTCCTTACAAGAGTTATTATATTGCAATTAATCGTTGCAATACTGTAATTGACCGGGTTCCTTTAATGTCTGAAGATATTCTTAGCACTGATAAAGGAAATGAAATTGTCGCAGAAGCCAAGTTTTTGCGTGGATATTTCTATTTCGAATTAATCAAAATGTTTGGACAGGTGCCATTGGTAACTACAGTACTCAAATCAGGTGAGTATGATATTCCCAAGGCCAGTATTGAAGAGATTTGGAATCAGATAGAATCTGACTTTTCCGATGCCGCTAAATATCTTCCAAATAAAAGTGAGCAATCTACTGAAGAGCTTGGAAGAGCCACGAAAGGTGCTGCTGATGCTTTTAGATGTAAAGCCTATATTTTCGAGAAAAAATGGGACGAAGCCTTGACCTTGGCAAATACGATTATTAATTCTAACGAATATGCATTAGAAGAAGATTATGGAAAAAACTGGGATTTAACTAATGAAAATGGGAAAGAGTCCATTTTTGAAATTCAGTTTTCTAAATCCGGCGATGGTAATTGGGGCGATGACAATGAAGGAAACATGTATGTTATCTTTACGCGGAGCCGCAACGACGACGATGGATGGGGCTTCGATTGCCCTACTCAGAAATTTGTAGATCAATTTGAGCCGGGAGATCCTCGCCTTCAAGCAACGGTAATTTTTGATGGGGAAGTGTTGTGGGGAGGTACTCCCGATGAAATGATTGCAGATAATAAGTTTTCTACCTGCCTTGATGGTTATATGTGTCAAAAATATCAATTGCCGGCTAGTGAGCGTGGAGATCAGAGCGATGATCCAAACAATTGGAAAGTCATCCGATATTCTGAAGTACTATTATGGGCCGCTGAAGCTGCTGCTCATACAGGTGGTGATTGGAATTTCTATCTTCAGCAGGTTCGGGACCGGGCTGGTTTAGGTCATACACCTTACACAGATCCATTAGAAGCAGTATATCACGAACGTAGTGTAGAACTTGGCATGGAAGGTCAGCGTTTTTGGGATGTAATTCGTGAAGGAAGAGGTGAAGAATTATGGGGTGTTAATGGTACAATTGGCCATTTCGGATATTCTGAAACTCAAAATCATTATTTCCCGATTCCTCAATCTCAAATTGATTTGAGCGATGGCATACTTATCAATTAATAAAGACTAATAAAAAAACAGAAACGCTCAATAAAATGATGGAGCGTTTCTGTTTAATTGAATTTCAAATTTGATAAAAATATTGATTGCTTATTAGTATACTTGTAACATGTTTTTTGAGTGCGTTTTAATAAAAAAATCACTCTCAATAGTTGGAATAGGAGGAGAGGTCTACGATGAATACAAATCTTAAAATTTTATTGCTCATTGATTTCTCTGAGGAATATGGTAGGGCACTATTACGTGGCATTACCCGATATTCACAAGTATACGGACCATGGTCTTTTTGTAAAATGCCTCCTTTCGTTCGTGAAAAGTACGGGGTCAATGGAATCTTGGATTTTGCCCGGAAATGGGGGGCTCAGGGGATTGTCGGACAGCTTGATAATACACAGGAGATCAGTAAATTAATTGATTCAGGGATATGCATTGTAGCGCAGGATTTTAAAGAAAGATTTACGGAGATTCCCAATATTACTAGCGATTATGATAAGGCCGGAGCTATGGCTGCTGGATATTTTCTGGCAAAAGGATACAAAAATTTTGCGTTTTACGGATTTACCGAAATTGTGTGGTCGCGAGAAAGAGCCCTTGGATATTCAAATCGCCTGAAAGAAGCTGGATATACCGTGCATTCATTTAATAATACCCAGAAAAATAAACATCAACTTTGGTATTATAGTCAATCTCCACTATCCGACTGGCTTTTAAAATTACCCAAACCGGTGGCTCTCTTTGCATGCGATGACAACCAGGCCAGTCATATTGCGGAAGCTTGCAAACTAGCAGGAATTCGGGTGCCGGATGAAGTATCCATTCTGGGTGTGGATAATGATGAAATGATTTGTAATATGTCGAATCCACCAACTTCAAGCATCTGTCTTGATACTGAAAATGCCGGGTTTAAAGTGGCGGAACTCATGGAGAATATGATTCTTAAAAAGACAGATCATTTTGATGATATTTTCGTCGAGTCAACCTCGATTTTTTCAAGACAATCTACCGATATTTTTGCCGTCAATGATCCAGAAGTGTTAAAAGCACTTCAATTTATCCGGGAAACAATTACGCAAAAAATTCAGGTTTCTGATGTGATCAAAAATGTAGCTTTATCTCGACGTGCAATTGAAAAAAGATTTGTTGATACGATAGAACGGTCGATCTATCAGGAAATCCTTTTTAGGAAAATGGAAAGAGCAACTCAATTGCTTCTACAAACGAAATACAGTATCCTTGAAATTGCATGTCAATCCGGATTTGATGACGATAAAAACTTCGCCAGGATGTTTCAGAAAATCCACCAATTAACCCCTCTTCAATATCGAAAAAAATTTGGCACTGTTCATTAATTCTCTTGAATATATTGACGCTTTTTGAAGATTTATTTACGAAATATGTACTTCCCGTCAGGTTAGGGTGCACTATTTTTGTTGAATAGATTTTCAATATTTACATGCACTTATTTAGAATAATTGAATGACTAAAACAGGAAATATTATTGGTGTTGACCTTGGGGGGACCAATATTAGAGTAGGAAAAGTAGTTGACGGCAAAGTTGTTGAAATTTCAAAATCAATTACTCCGTTGGATGGTACCGAAAACGACGTTCTGGGAAAACTTTATACCACTATTAGTGATTGTTTCGATGCTGATACAAAAAGTATAGGAATAGGCGTTCCTTCAGTCGTGGATACCCAAAAAGGAATCGTCTACGATGTTGTAAATATCCCTTCCTGGAAAGAAGTAGCACTTGGCGACCTTTTATACCAAAAATTTCAGGTTCCAGTGTTTATCAATAATGACTCTAACTGTTTTGCCGTTGGCGAAAAGATTTACGGGAAAGGGAAAGGCTTTCAAAATATTGTAGGAATGACCATTGGAACAGGTTTAGGTTTAGGCTTGATTATCAATGGACAACTTTATGAGGGTCGGAATTGTTGTGCCGGGGAGTTCGGGATGCTTCCTTATCTCAATGAAAATTATGAATTTTATTGCAGTGGCCAGTTCTTTTCAAAATTTAATTCCGGGGATGCTGCAGACATGCATGAGAAGGCATTGTCTGGAGATCCCAACGCAATTCAGCTTTATCAGAATTTTGGTAAGCATATTGGGATAGTCATTAAATCTATTCTGTACGCCTACGATCCTGATATTGTTTTGATTGGAGGATCTTTATCCAAAGCCTTTGACTTGTATAAAGAGGCCATGTATGACGAAATAAGCGACTTTGCTTTCCGAAGTACTTTGCAAAATCTTAAAATTGAAATTTCTGAATTGGCCGAATCTGCTATTTTAGGTGCGGCTGCCTTACCAACCAATGCCTTGCAGAGTTCATTGCCAGGTGATGTTTTATCAAGATTATTTCACTTATCCAATATTTAAACAAGGTTCTAACTAATACCAATACATGATGAAAGCTTCTGACAAAATTAAATCGATTTTGATATGTATTTTATTTTTCTGTTTTACGGTGAATTATGGATATAGTCAGGAAAAACAGTCAGCCATAATTAAGCTCGATAAAAATTGGTTTCTTCAACCAAACGGAGAATGGAGTGATGATGGCAAATTAATTACCCCAGATGTATATTCTCCCGGAAACATGATCAAGTGTGATGTTCCGACTACAGTTTTTGCTGCATTGGTGAAAAGTGGGAAATTCAGCAATCCTTTTTTTGCTGATAATCTGGAGCGAGTTCCTCATGATTGGTTTCAAGGCCATTGGAGATATCTGAAAAGTTTTGAGGTATCAGAAAATCTTGCAAAAGTATATTCCCGCCTTTGTTTCGATGGAATAAATTATAGTGCTGATGTATTTCTCAACGGCCAAAAAATTGCCTCAGCTGATACCTTAAAAGGCGCTTTCAGGAGATTTGAAATCGACGTAACAGGGAGATTGAAAAAGGGAAATAATGAGCTTGAAGTTAGGGTATTCCCTCCAAAACCAGGCGATTTCACGGTTGGATTTGTTGATTGGACTCCTCATGCCCCGGATGAGAATATGGGACTTTTTCGTGGAGTAGATCTTCGTTTCAATGGCGCAGTTTCCATTGATCATCCTTTTGTTAAATCGAAAATAAATCCATCCAATCAAAAGGAAGCGGCACTCACCATTGAAAGTTATGTGGTGAACCATTCTAAATCCATTGTCAAAGTAAAGCTGGAGGCAAAAATCGATAATAAATCCATTGATCAGGAAGTTATTTTACAGCCATTAGAGAAAAGAATGGTGGTATGGTCTCCGGAAGATTATCCTGAGTTGAACTTCAAAGATGCAAAACTTTGGTGGCCTGTTACCATGGGTGATCCCAACTTATACTCCCTTCAATTATCCTGTGTAGTTGACCATAAACTTTCTGATACGGTGACTCAGTCATTTGGTATCCGGGAAGTGTCTGACTATATCAACAGTGAGGGATCCAGAGCCTATAAAGTCAATGGTCTCGACCTTCAGATACGCGGGGGTGGCTGGACTGATGATCTTTTGTTGAGAGAAAATTCCGACAATGTGGAAGCCCAGGTTTTGTACACCAAATCGATGAACTTAAATTGTATCCGACTGGAAGGATTTTGGGGAGAGAGTGATCAACTTTACGACCTCTGCGATAAATACGGCATCTTACTCATGACAGGCTGGAGCTGTCAATGGGAATGGGATGTCTATGTTGGGAAAAAATGCGATGAATTTGGTGGTGTTAAAACCCCGGAGGAAATGGATTTGATTAACAAATCGTTAACTGATCAGGTCCTTTGGTTACGAAATCATCCAAGTATTTTTGTTTGGGTATTGGGAAGTGATAAACTGCCGAGGCCCAAACTCGAAAGAATGTATCTGGACAATTTGTCCGTTATCGACCCCAGTAGACCAACTTTATCGAGTTGTTCAATGCAGACCAGCGAAATTACAGGAACGACCGCGGTGAAAATGAATGGTCCTTACGATTATGTCTCTCCAAATTATTGGTATACCGATACTGTAAATGGCGGAGCATTTGGGTTTAATACAGAAACCGGTCCCGGCCCACAAATTCCATCCCTTGAAACGCTGAAGAAAATGATTCCTGAAAATAAACTCTGGCCAATCAATGATTTATGGAATTACCATAGTGGCCGAAATGAGTTCAATACAATTGGCAATTACGTGAAAGCTTTAAACAATCGATATGGTGAGGCTGATAATATCGATGAGTTTATAGAGAAAGCAAAATTGGCAAATTATGAAGCGATCCGTCCCATGTTCGAATCCTTTGCGGTGAACAAAGCCGAAGCAGGAGGAGTCGTCCAATGGATGCTAAATGCTTCATGGCCGAAACTACTTTGGCAACTTTACGATTATTATTTAATGCCTACCAGTGCTTTTTATGGAACGCTCAATGCCCTAAAACCCTTAAATATTATTTATAATTACGGAAATAATAGTATTTATATTTCCAACGATTACAGGCATTCATTTGACAACCTATCCGCAGAAATACGAGTCCTTGATTTGAATTCGAAGGAAGTGCTGAACCAGCGAGTTCCTTTTGAAATCAGTTCATATACTTCAAAAAAGTTGATGGAAATGCCTGTTCTGAAAAATATCTCATCAACCTATTTTGTCGATTTACGAATTAAATCAAGCAAGGGAAAGGAATTGTCTCACAGCTTCTACTGGCTATCCACTAAAAAGGATGTCTCTGATTTTAAAAATTCAAATTGGTATATCACACCTTTAAAGGAATATGCCGATTTTAATGCATTGTCAAATATGCCAAAATCAGAAATCAGCTTGGAATATGCGGTTGAAACTCAAGGTGAGCAAAGTCTGGTGAACGTGAAATTGAAAAACACCTCAGATAAACTGGCCTTTTTCATCGAGTTGAAAGCCAAAACTGATTCCTCCAAAGAAATGATTTTACCTGTATTTTGGAGTGATAACTATATTTCACTTCTCCCGGGTGAAGAGCGAAATATCACGGTTAAGATGAATGTAAAAGATTTGAAAGGTGAACAACCAATCATTGAAGTAAAAGGGTTTAATTTAAAATAGATAATCGAAAGTATGAATTTGAATAACTTCAGATATAGCCAATTCGAACTATGCAGGGAAATGATTGAGACGGCTGAGCTTATCAGAAATTTTGATCCTGAAGTTTCTCAAAAGTATGTTCAGGTAATACAAGAAAACAAGAAATTATTTTTAACCGGAGAAGGAAGTAGCAGGTTGTTCCCGGCAAAACATATGATCTATCAGAATTCAATTTGTAATTGTGGTGTTGAAATATTTACAGAAGGAGCATCGCAGGCTTTAGAATATGATTTGACCGATTCTGCAGTGTTTGGCGTTTCCAATTCAGGTAAAACCAAGGAGTTGATTAAGCTGCTGAAACAGTTAAAAATAAAGGATCATAAAGCGTTATTTGGTCTGACTGCCAATCAGGGGACACCGGTTGAGGCCTTATGTCAGGTGTCAAGTCTCTTAAATTGTGGACAAGAAAAAGCTGTTGCTGCAACAAAAAGTGTAGTGGAGCAGAGTTTATTTTACCACAGCTTGTACCTAAACCTTTTGGGAGAAAAAATGGAAGGCCTGAACGAATTTGCAGATATGGTTCAGAGTACGCTTGCTATTACTCTTGACGCTTCGCTGATTCAAAAACTTGTTGAAGCTCCGGTAATTTATTTTGCGGGAAGGAATAATGGCGTAGCTGAAGAAATTGCCTTAAAAACCAATGAAATTGCTCATAAACCTTCTGCTTATCTTGAAGGAACATATGCCGTTCATGGTATTGAAGAAGCACTCAATAAAAAAGATATTATTCTGATATTTGATCCTTTTATTGATGAAGAAGAAAAATTCAAAGAAGTTCTGGTCGATGGAATAGGGATTGAAGTCATCGCTATTTCATCGCGTCCGACAAAATTCACGAACATCCAAATTCCAGACGCAGGGGTTTATCGCAATTATATTGAACTAGTTATGGGTTGGAGTATCCTTGTTGAGATTGGAATTCAACTTGGACTGGATTTGGATAAACCGGAACATGCCCGGAAAATTGGCAATGAATATGAATAAGAACTATTTTTAAAAACTAAACTATATACCTTACTTATGAAACGAAATTATTACATGGTCGCATTGGTATTCGTTGTTTTTTTTGTTATTTCATTTATTACCAATATTTTAGGATCAATTAATCCCGTTGTGTCCGATAGTTTCCATTTAAGTGGCGCAATGACGGGCTTATTGCCTTTCTCTTTCTTTATTGCCTATGGCTTAATGTCTATCCCTTCGGGGATGTTGGTCGAAAAGTATAAAGAAAAAATCAGCATGAGTGGAGGCTGGATTATTGCTACTTTCGGGGCTTTTCTGTTTGCGATGTTCCCTAGTTATCCGGTTTTTCTCTTTTCACTCTTTTTAATCGGTTCGGCCATGGCCTTAATGCAGGTGGTGATTAATCCCTTGCTCAGAGTTTCCGGTGGAGAAGAACACTTCGCATTTTATTCGGTATTTGCTCAGTTGGTTTTTGGTGGAGCGTCTTTTTTAAGTCCATATGTATATTCCTACCTGGCAACAAATCTGGGTGGAAATTTACATTCATCTAATTTTTTCTTAGATACACTCTCTGCAATCACCCCCGAACATCTTCCCTGGGTTTCTTTGTATTGGGTTTTTGGTGTAATTACTTTAATCATGCTATTGATTATTTTGTTGACCAAATTTCCTGAAGTGGAAAGAAAAGAAGATGAAACCGTTGGCGCCTGGGCTATTCACAAGGAACTCTTGAAAAACAAAACCGTTATTCTTTTCTTCTTTGGCATTTTCGCCTACGTTGGTACCGAACAAGGCATTGCCAACTGGATTTCAGAATTTCTGAGAACCTATCATGGATTACGTCCGGAAGTTGAAGGAGCTGCGGCAGTCGGTTGGTTCTGGGGACTCTTAACTGTGGGATGCCTTCTGGGTATGTTATTGCTGAAAATTATGGACAGCAAACTGGTATTACGGATCTTTGTATTCCTAGGCCTTATCACCCTAACTCTGACCCTTTTCGGAAATACCCAAATGGCAATCTATGGGTTCCCTGCCTTGGGCTTTTGTTTATCGGTTATGTGGTCTATTGTGGTGTCGCTGGCTCTGAATAGTGTTAAAAAATTCCACGGAACCTTTTCCGGGATACTGGTTAGTGGTATTGCTGGTGGTGCATTGGTTTCCCTGTTGATCGGAGGATTGAAAGATTTAATCGGGCTACGACAAGGAATGTTTGTTATTTATTTAACCCTGGGATATATTCTATTCCTGAGTTTTTGGGCAAACCCTCTTGTTGCAAATAAAAGGATACAATTTATGAAACCGGAGGACAAATAATCCTTCCTGAAGCGAAAGAATTACAAACTAAAATCTTAAATTTTTATTGATGTTGGTTTGTTAAATCGATAACCACAAGTCGATTTTCCGAACCATTATCTTTTGCTTCCAAGGAATGGGTTTTGAGGAAATTTCGGAGTGATTGTATTGGGTAGAGTAGAGGAAGTATTTATCCAACGGTGACCTTGATCTTGGACTGATGATGTAAATTACACAGCCTGTCTCTACAAACTGTTTCGCAATTCCACGCATAAAAGTTCTGGTATTCAGTTTATATTAACAAATAGGCGTTGTTTTTTTTCAACTCATAGGAGTTCTAAATATTCATTTGGAATACTATTGGGAAGCCAAATTTGTCAATGTGGAAGTGAAGAAAAGTGAACAGGTACTGAGCTTTCACTTTAATCTCTTTTGGGTTAATTCCCCAGCCGCTTGCGGCGTATTTTGTTTTTGCTTTTTGGGGTTGATACTCCGTTTGCTTGCGGCGGGGTAGTTCATTATCTACACCGTAGGTTTCTTCTGCCAGGTCAATCATCTTGTCTTTAAAATCTATCAGGATTTGCTTTTGACCTACAATCTGTTCAAGTTCTGCTACTTTTTTCTTGAGTGCTAATAGCTGTCTCGTGTCGCTATCTGTC
>JAENWH010000339.1 GCA_016650135.1 Peptostreptococcaceae bacterium | reverse complement strand
TGTCATCGAGGATAATGAAATTAATTATGAAGTTACAGAAAGTCTTTTGGCTGCAGTAAACATCATTTGCGAAAATGCACCTGACGGGTTAATCGCTTTAGAATTATGCAAAAAAGCACCTGAGGGATATTATCAGTTAATCTTAATGGATATTCATATGCCAAATATGGATGGTTATACGGCTTCAAAAATCCTTAAAAACGAGATGGGTATCAAAACTCCGATTATTGCCCTTAGTGCCATTAATATTGGTGATGAAATTGTTGAAGAATACAAAAACATCATAGTAGATTATATCCCAAAACCTTTTAATTTTTCTCAGTTATATAATACATTATCTCCATATTTCACCGACAGTAAAAATGTACCTACCTTAAATGGTTCAAAAGGCTTTGACACGAACGGTTCAAAAGGCTTTGACCCGAATAACTCAAACATACCCGGCTTTGATAGTTCAGATAACCCTGCCTGGAAACGAAGGATCCTTGATCGGAGAATCCTGACGGAAAGTCTTGTAGATCCGTTTGCCGGCAAAGGTGAAGCTATTGCAAATCTGGGTGGCCTGGAGAATTTATATAATAAGCACTTAAGTAAATTTAAAGAAAACTACGTAACAAGTTATGAGGAAGTAATTAAACTCTTAGCCGAGGGAGAACTTATAGATGCCAGAAGGCTTGTTCACTCAGTAAAAGGGCTTGCCGGCACTTTAGGTTTGCCGTACTTAGAAAAAGCCTCTGCCAATCTGGAAGCGGCGATATTAAAGGATGAAACTGATCTTGAGCCTTTTCTTGCAGCCTTTAAAAACAAGCTGGAGGGAGTTTGCAAACTTTAGATTATTTATATATTGTACTAATTTTGACTTAGGCTTGATAAACAAACCTTTTTTAATTATAATTAATGCTAGAGCCTAAGGGAGGATTTTATTATGGATTTTGACAGCAAAACGTATATTAATGAATATATTACAAGAGCAAAAAAAGCGCAAGCTACTTACGAAGCCCTGTCTCAGGAGCAAGTTGATCTGGCAGTGAAGGCCGCAGGCAAGGTTGTTTATGATAATGCAGAATATCTAGCTGAATTTGCAGTCAAGGAAACAGGAATGGGTAACTATGCCGACAAAGTTGCTAAAAACAAGCAAAAATCAAAAATAATCTGGAATAGCCTGAAAGGCAAAAAATCAAGAGGGATTATTGAGAGAGATGAAAAAACGGGGATAACGAAGGTCGCCAAACCAATTGGAGTTGTTGCAGCTATTACCCCATGTACCAACCCCATTGTGACCCCCATGAGCAATATCATGTTTGCACTAAAAGGCGGAAATGCCATTATTATAACACCTCACCACAAGTCAATCGAATGCAGTACAAAAACCGTAGAGTTTATTAATGATGAACTTAAAAAACTCGGTATGCCTGATTATCTGGTTCAAATACTTGATAATCAATCTAGAGAAAACACCAGAAACCTTATTTCATCAACCGATACTGTCATAGCAACCGGAGGAATGGGCATGGTCAATGCCGCCTACAGTTCCGGCCGACCTGCTCTTGGTGTTGGCGCGGGGAATGTTCAATGCATCATTGACCAGGGGGTTGATTTCAAAGAAGCTGTTCCGAAAATTATTGCAGGAAGAGCTTTTGACAATGGGATAATTTGCTCTGGCGAGCAAAGCGTGATTTGTCCTAATGAAGATTTTGATGAGATTTTAGATGAATTTGCTAAAAATGGTGCTTATGTTATTAGAGATTCAAAAGAAAAGCAAGCTTTAAGAACTGCAATCTTTGATGAAGAGGGTCATATGAACAGACACGCAGTTGGCCAATCCGTGCAATCCATCGCAGCGATGGCAAAAATAAACATTCCCGAAGGCGCCAAAGTGATTGTTGTTGAAGCGGATGGATATGGAGAATCTGACATTCTTGCCAAAGAAAAAATGTGCCCTGTTCTAACTGCCTATAAATATGATACCTTTGAAGAAGGGGTTGACATTGCCAAAGCAAATCTTGAAGTTGAAGGCAAGGGCCACAGTGTTTCAATTCACTCAAACAGCAAGGCACATATCGAATACGTTGGTACTGAGCTTTGTGTTTCCCGTTTTGTTGTCAATCAGATTTGTGCCAGCAGCGCAGGCGGGAGTTTCAACAACGGCTTGGCTCCCACCAACACCTTGGGGTGCGGCTCCTGGGGCCACAACAGCATCTCCGAGAACCTTGATTATAAACACTTGATTAATATTTCGAGAATTGCCTACTTTATGCCTGATAATCCTGTCCCTAGCGACGAGGAGCTTTGGGGAAGCCCATTATAAGCATCCGATATTGGGTTTGTTAAAAAAATAACCCTTGCAGTTGGTGGGTTCTTGAAAATTAAGCCTGTGGATAACTTTTGAACAAATTTAGAAGAGACTGTGGATAAATTTCGAACAAATTAAAAAGAGCAGGTAATTGATGTGTTACAAAATATACACATCAATTATCTGCTCTTTATTTGTTTTAGAAATAATGCTGGAATCGTACTTATCCACAGGTGCCTGTGGATAACAGGAAACAAGAAGTGAGTATTTGCAATAGGTTTACTCAAACCCAAGCCCAATGCCGGATGCTTATAATGGGCTTACTTTTTCCAGGAGCTTTTCAGGTCTACTATTTTGTTAAACACCTTTTCATTTTCTGTATTAAGTATTTCATCTGCAATATAATAACCATGTCTGAAGAACTGGAATTTTTCGGCTGCAGCAGCATTTTTTATTGCCGGCTCGGCATAGGCCTTCAATGTTTTGAGAGAATCAGGATTAATAATATTTTCACCTTTTTCATCCTCAATCATTAAATATCCATAAGCTCTGATTGTTATTTCCACAGCTGTCTTTGCTTCCACCCAATGAAT
>JAENWH010000002.1 GCA_016650135.1 Peptostreptococcaceae bacterium | reverse complement strand
TCGATATCCCTATCAATTTTTGTAATGAACCTATTCAAGGTTTCATTATGCCCATTTTTAAATTGGGCTCAAAAGTCGAAAATCAAAGTTATATTGCTGTTGAGGCAGCCTGAATTGAAGCTGAAATTCGCTTGAAGGGTTCTTAATCAGCAGACACTAACTAATTACCAATTAAACAAACCGCTGTGGTTATAGCCTATTTTAAAACGTCGTGCGTTAGGAGGATGAGACTAATCCACAGAATCTGTAAATAGTATAGTACATACTCAAGAACAGAGTATAGAAATACTATAAATATATAATACGAGGAGGATATCATATGTTTACTACTTTGACTACCGAGCATTATCAACAATTTTTAAAATTTATAATGACGCTTATTAACGTTGAGGTTTTTGAAAAGGAAGTCTTACAGTTATTAAGAAATATAATTAAATTCGATGAGGGAATTTTTATTAGATTAAAAAACGATTCATTTATAGATCAAATTTTTGGCTATCAACTAGATGACGGTTTCATTCAGGAGTATATGGCAAAATGTCATAATATCGATCCTCTTATAGATTATAAAAACAGATCGATATCCGAATCGTTTGCTGACGAGACCAAAATTCTTGATCTTAGCCGTTCAAATTCGGACAAAAATTATCTTCAATATAAAGGTTTTTATTCAAAGTATGATATTAATCATTGCCTTATGTTTTCAATCAATGATCGTGGGGATGGTATCCGATTGTACAGAAAAGACGAGGCTTCAGGATTTACAAAACAAGAGTATGAAATTTGTAAATATTTGGCGTCACTAATTGGCGATGCTTACAGACATCATCTCAAAGATTACGAAGTGAAAAATAATGCCAAGTTATACAATATGATGAAGTCGAATATGTATTTTGGTGTATTGCTTCTAGACAACCAATTCAAACTTATTTCCTATAACAAGATTGGGATTGAACGTGCTACCATCATTACTAATAAAACTAGCCTAGATGAAATTACAACGGAACTGACAAAAATCATGAAGCAAATGATGGAAAATGAATCAAAATCAAATCAAAGCCTAACAATCTATGAAATTATGGATAATTATATCATTGAGATGCTGGTCAATAGGGAATTAAATGAATTTGACAATATTATTACCAACTACATTGTTTATATTTATGGAAAAGCATGGTTTAGTTCCATTCTAAATCTAAGTGCGGAAAAAGTGATTGAAAAATACGACCTTACAGATCGTGAGAAGCAACTAGTGACCTTAATTCTTAAAGGCTACAGCAATCTTAATATTTCAGAGGAATTGTTCATTAGCACTTATACTGTAAAAGAACATATTAAAAGCATATTCAGAAAAATGAATCTAAAAAGCCGAGGAGAACTGATCATTAAAGTCTATTCTGACAGGGGGCAAGATATTAATACTGTAATATAACCATCAGGTGGGGTTAATGTAATCAAAAAGAGTCATATTGTGTAATAAGATGCAATGTTAAAATTGATTTAATACGTTTATAACTTTTTATTTAAATCGAGTTACACAAAAGCCAAGGAAAATTCCAGTAATAAGAAAGGAGAGCATACTAAAAATATATATTAGTATGCAAAGTATATTATGCTAGCGAATATTGTAAACAAAATTACACCATCTTGCACTGTGGGGATTAATGCGAAGGTGCAGGAATTAAAAAAGCAAGGAAATGACATAATTAATTTTAGCATTGGTGAGCCAGATTTTTTTACGCCAGATATTGTTAAAGAGAGCGCCATTAAAGCTATAAGAGAAAACAAGACAAAATATGATAAAGTATCGGGCGTGATCGAGCTGAGGCAAGCAATTGTAGAAAAACTCCAAAGAGAAAACCAGCTTTCTTACAAGACGGATGAGATAGTGGTTTCAAACGGAGCTAAGCAATCTATTACAAACATTTGTATTGCTATCCTAAATCTCGGAGATGAAGTGATTATTCCAGCACCATATTGGGTCAGTTATCCTGAAATTGTCAGAATAACTGGGGGTGTGCCGGTTATTGCCATGACAAAAAGAAATAATGACTTTAAAATCACCGGCATAGAACTTGAAAGTTTAATCACAGATAAGACCAAGATGCTTATTATCACAAATCCTTCCAATCCACTTGGCACGGTTTATTCAAAGGCGGAGTTAGAGGATATCGTCGCTGTCTGCGTTCGGAAAGGCATCTATATACTATCTGATGAAATTTATGAAAGAATCTGCTTTGCTAACGAATATAACAGCATTGCATCTATCTCGGAAGAAGCCAAAAAAATCACTATCACTGTCAATGGACTTTCCAAGTCCTCCGCGATGACTGGATGGAGAATTGGATACACTGCTAGTTCAATAGAAATTGCACAAGCCATGTCTTCCATACAGGGTCACCTAACTTCTCACCCAAGTACTATCTCACAGTGGGCATCTGTTATGGCACTCAATGAGGGCGCTAGTTTTACAAGGGATATGGTTGAAGTCTACCACCAGCGTAGAGATGCTGCTGTTGAAATTCTAAAAAGTATGCCACAGCTTTCTTTTATCTATCCAATGGGTGCTTTCTATATCTTTATAGACATCTCCAGTTTTCATCATAAATTTCCTGATGCTAACTCATTTTCTGTTGCATTTTGCGAGCAGTTGCTGGAAAAAGCCGGCGTTGCCGTTGTACCGGGAAAAGACTTCGGCGCTGACGACTTTATGCGCATTTCCTATGCTTGCGAAATGGAAGTACTGATAGAAGGCTTGTCTCGCATTAAAAAATTTATTGAAAATCTTTGAGAATAATTGCCACGCCATGTGCGTGGCGTTACCATATGAAGCAGAAATTTAAAAATTGCTGAAAAACATTATAAATTATGAAGGAGTTGAGTATTTTGAATAAATATAGCAGTTTATTTCAACCTTTAAATATAGGGAAACTGGAAATTAAGAATCGTATCGGCATGGCACCTATGGCACCTTCTGGTATGTGTACTTCTGATAACTGTTTCAACCAGAGAGCGGTGGATTATTATGTGGAACGGGCGCGTGGAGGTGCTGGCCTGATAATAACCGGAGGCATTGAAGTAGAGAATGTCCTTGAGGAAACAAAAGAAGGAGTTTTCCAAAATGTCGGAACAAATCCAGAAGCTTTCGTTTTGAATGCAACCGAAATGACAGAAAGGGTTCACGCATACGGAACAAAAATTTTCCTTCAAATAACGATGGGGTTCGGCAGAGTCTCATTTTACCCGGATATGGTCAGAACAAGTCCTATTGCTCCATCTCCAGTGCCTCATTTTTGGAATAAGGACGTTATGTGTAGGGAATTAACAACTCAAGAGGTAGAATATTTGGTAAAAAAAATGGGTGACGCTGCAAAGGTAGCAGCTGAATCGGGTTTTGATGGTGTTGAGATTCATGCGATGCATGAAGGATATCTGATCGATCAATTCACAATGGCAGCGTTTAATCAGAGAACAGATAAATACGGTGGAGATCTAAAGGGGCGCTTAACCTTACCCATTGAGATTTTAAACGAAATAAAAACCCGTGTCGGCAGAAACTTTCCTGTTATATTGAGATTTGGTGTAAAAAGTTGCATCAAAGCCTTGGGAGAAGGCGGACTTCCTGGGGAAGAATATATTGAGATGGGAAGAGATGTAGAGGAAAGTTATGAAGCTGCAAAATTATTGGAAGAAGCTGGCTACGACGGTTTCAACGCTGATTTAGGATCCTACGAAGCATTATATTGGGCACATCCGCCTGGATATATGGAACATGGCTGCTATTTACCTTATGTCGAAAAATTGAAGGACATTGTAAAAGTTCCTATTTTAGTTGCTGGTAGAATGGATTCTCCTGAATTAGCAGCAGAAGTTATAGCCAATAATCAGGTAGATATGGTTCTTATAGGCCGGGGATTACTTGCGGATCCGGATTGGCCAAATAAAGTGCAAGCAAATCTAATCAATAAAATTCGTCCTTGTTTAGGTTGTCATGACGGTTGCATGGGAAGACTTGAAACTAAAAAGATTGTCTCTTGTGCTGTTAATCCAGCGTGTAGCAGAGAAAATGAATATCGCCTCTATCCAGCATTGGTTCGTAAAAAAGTAATGGTGATTGGTGGAGGAATTGCTGGCATGGAAGTAGCAAGGGTAGCCGCATTAAGGAAACATAAGGTAGTTCTATATGAAAAAGGAAGTAAGTTGGGTGGACATATTCTCGAAGCATCAATTCCTGAATTTAAAAAGGATGAAAGAGATTTACTCGCATGGTATGAAAACGAATTAAAAGAAAATTCAGTAGAAATTTTTCTTGACACTTTTGTTGATGAAGAACTGGTCAAGCAGATTGCTCCTGATGAGATAATTGTTGCAACGGGAGCTATCGATAGAATACCTCAATTAAAAGGGATTCAAGGTAGTAATGTTTTGACAGCCTGCGAGGCATTGAAATACATGGAAAAAATAGGGAAAGAAGTTGTTATAATAGGTGGTGGCCTTGTTGGCTGTGAAATCGCCATATGGCTTAAGAACCACGGCAAAGAAGTCACAATTGTAGAGATGATGGATCGTATTCTTGATGCGGTATTTATATCACACTCAAACAAAATGATGTTGGTCGATTTGATAAAATATAATAACATTAATATAAAAACTGGTGCTTGCGTTCAGGAAATAAAAAACAATTCTGTTGACATCAGAAATGAAAATGGTAAAATTCAAAGTATTCAAGCGGACTCTGTGATCTTAGCAGTTGGGTATCTCTCAGAAACACAACTGTATAATAAATTGAGAAATCAATTTGCGAATGTACATCTTATTGGCGATGCCAGTAAAGTCAGAAATATTCATTATGCGATTTGGGACGGATACGAAGTCGGTAGAACTATTTAATTAAGTAAATACTGAATTTCAATAATTGACCAACTAAAGGAGGAATGAAATTGGATATTAAAAGGCAGGTAGAGAATCTTACGGGAGAGGCAATCGAGCTTCGTCGTGATTTTCATATGTATCCGGAACTTGGATACCAGGAATACAAAACATCAAAAAAAATAGCTGAGTATTTAAAAAAATTAGGACTTTTAGTCACAGAGAATATAACAAAAACAGGTGTTACAGGCTTGCTGAATGCTGGAGTAGATGGCCCAACATTGTTGATGCGTTCAGATATGGATGCGCTTGCAGTGGATGAAGAAAGTGGTGTTGATTTTGTATCCAGGACCCCGGGTCTAATGCATGCGTGTGGACATGATGCAAGTATGGCCTCATTGCTTATTGCAGCAAAGATATTATCAGACAACAAAGACCAAATAAAAGGCAAAATACTATTTGTATTTCAGCCGAATGAAGAGAATGCCGGTGCTCTAAACATGATCACGGAGGGAAAATTGATTGAGAAATATTCTCCAAGTGGTTGTATGGCAATTCATTATTGGCCCTATCTGGAAACTGGTAAATTAGGACTTGCTTCAGGTGCGGTAATGGCAGGCACGGATCATTTCCATATTAGAATTATCGGTAAAGGAGGGCATACTGGAAGTCCTCATCTGGCAATTGATCCAATCTTATGTTCAGCAAGCGTCATTCAAGGACTCCAATCTCTTCAGACTCGGGAAATAGATATTCAAAAGTCCACGCTTATCATGTTTGGTAAAATTAATGGTGGAACAGCTTCTAATATTATACCAGATTATGTGAATTTGGAAGGGACCTCTAGATATCTATATAAAATGACCAGTGCTGAAAACCTAAGAGGCAGGATTGAACGACTTATAAAAGGGATCTGCAATGCTCATGGTGCTACTTATGAGTTAGAGTGGACCGATAGCCATCCTGCAGTTTACAACGAAGAAAAAATGGTTCAATTGGTTAAAAATATTGTTCCACAAATATTAAAAACTGAAAACGCTATCATCGAAGAAAGATCAACAGCTGGGGAGGATTTCTCAGAGTTTACCAATCGGATACCAGGCGTGTTTATTCATATTGGTTCAGGCAATAAAGAAAAAGATACCTGCTACGCATTACATAATCCAAAATTTAATCTTGACGAAAGCGCGATGGAAATTGGAATAGAACTTGAAGTGAGATCTGCTTTAAAATGGTTTGAAAGCAAAGAAACATACAGAGGGCCCTCATCCCCGGAGCTTAGCTAGAATATACTGAATACTCGGAGTTTACCCTTTAAGGGTACAAAAGCAGTACTTATGGGGTATAGAATATTTAACCTAAAATTGAGATAATAACATATTAATAAAACTTTGATAAGGAGGAGAAAATAATAAATGAATATCTTAAAAATAATTAACACAACTATTGAAAAGATTGAAGATATTATTATAGCTTATGGTATTATTGCAATCACTTTAATATTGGGATTCAATGTATTCTCAAGACAGTTCTTGGGATTCAGCTGGAAAGCCGCAGAAGAAACAAGTATTTTCCTAGTGGTAGCAATTACTTTCATAGCAGTTAGTAATGCTTCAAGATATGGCAAACATATCACAATGACCATTATTTTGGATTTAGTTTCACCTAAAGCAAAAAAAATTATGGTGATTGTAAATTCCATATTATCTGTACTTGTACTGCTCTTTATAGCGAAAATCTCCTGGGATTATGTCATGTACGTAAAGGATATGGGCAGAATTACTCCAGCCTTGTCAATACCAGCCTGGTGGACGCTTGTAGTTATACCTTTAGGATTTTTTCTCTCGGCCATACAATTCGCCATAGCATTAATAATGAATCTCAAGAACAAGAATAATATTTATATTGGTCCTCAAAGAATATATGGGACCATTGACACTGATGAAATGACTCTATGAACATTAAAAAATATAGAAAGGATTAATTATAAATGGTAGCAATATTACTAATTACAATGTTCGCATTCCTCTTATTAGCTCTTCCCATGTATATGGGCATGATTGTAGGACCTCTTGTTGTCATGATGATGTATTATCCAAATTTTGATATAACAAATATACCTGCTATATTCTATAGCGGACTCAACACATTTGTTCTTCTTGCAGTACCAATGTTCATCTATGCTGCAGAGATTATGAGCGCAGGGCAGACAGCCAAAAGACTGCTTGCTTTCGTCGGAAGCCTAGTCGGCCATTACCGAGGCGGCATGGCAATTACCGCTGCAGGGACTTGCACCATATTTGGCGCAATATCTGGTTCTACTCAGGCTACACTGGTTGCTGTAGGGAAAACTATGCTACCCCAATTAAAATTGTTAAACTATAAGACCTCCCATTCAATTGGACTTCTTATGTCTACTGCCAATATTGCTTTATTAATTCCACCAAGCATTGCAATGATCATGTATGCCGTTCTAACTGGCGTATCTGTTGCAGAAATGTTTGTCGCAGGAATAGGACCTGGCCTTATTCTGTTTCTCTTCTTCTCAATTTATGAGTTTTCTGTTGCCAAGCGCAAAGGAATCATTCAAACCAAGAAGGCGACTTGGGCAGAAAAGGGAAAAGCGTTCAGAGAGGCTCTTATACCATTGGGATTCCCTGTCCTGATTCTGGGAGGAATTTACACTGGAATTTTCAGCCCAACAGAAGCTGCAGCGGTATCAGTTATTTATGCTTTCATCGTTGAAAAATTCATATTCAAATCTATTACTTGGAAAGACCTGATACGCCTTGCGCAAAGCACGGGTTTGGTTACAGGAACGGTATTCATTCTTTTATCAGCAGGAGCTGCTTTTTCTTGGGTCATCACGTTTGCAGGGATTCCTCAGGCAATGATAGCAGCCTTACTTGGAAGTAATCCCACTGCATTGATGACATTGTTTGTCATATCTGCATTCTTCATTGTATGTTGCTGCTTTGTTGACTCCATACCTGTCATCGTGATACTTACTCCTATCTTTTTCCCTGTTGCAATGAAAGCCGGTATTGATCCAATTCATCTTGGGATGATCGTTACATTGCAGGCTGCTGTTGGTGCTATAACGCCACCATTTGGCTGCAATATATTTACTGCATCTGCCATATTTGATGAAAATTTTAAAACCATTGTCACAGGATTGGTTCCGTACCTAATCATATATTTGATAACTTCAATCCTTATGATACTTGTGCCGGAACTCGCATTGTTCACAAGAGATCTAGCTTTTTAAACACTGATAATAATTCTAAATTATCAGGTTGGAAGGATATATGTATAATTTAAAGGAGGAGAATTAAATGAAGAAGAAAAAGTTTTTGACGGTATTACTTGCAATCTTGATGCTTTCTTTAGTAGTTACAGGCTGCGGCAAAACCGCTACGACAACAGACGGCGATCAGGGAAAAGAACCAACGGTCTGGAAATTTGTACATGAAGAATATCCAGGAGATTATCAAGATACTTATGCACAGTTATTTAAAAAAAGTATTGAAGAAAAAACAGATGGTCAAGTCACGATTGAAATTTATCCAGTTGGACAACTTGGTAATAACGCTCAAGGAACTGAACTGATCCAAAGCGGTGGTGTTGAACTTGGACTTACTGACCCAGGTGCCATGGGAGCTTTCTTGAAGGAAGCAAATATAATGATGTTGCATTTCCTTCTTCCAGACAATCTGACAAAAGTGCAGGATTTCTTTGACAATAGTAAAACAATGAAACTTCTAAATGAGATGCACACTGAAAAAGGCTTACATGTCATCAGATGGGTACCAGAAGGATATTTCGTTTGGATGGGAAATAAACCACTTAGAACTCCTGAAGATTTCAAAGGCTTTAAAATAAGAACGATGGCTGCTCCAATAATCGCAGCAAGTTTTGAAGCATATGGCGCAAGCGCAACACCAATCCCATATGCGGAAGTTTATTCCGCATTGCAACTTGGAGTTGTTGATGGACAGACAAATCCACTTTCTGCTGACGATAATATGAAGTTCTATGAAGTGACTGATTATGCGACTTTTGCGAATTCAGACATTTATAATTTTACATTTGTTATGAATGATAAATTCTGGAATTCGTTAGATCCTGAAATGCAGCAGTTGGTAATAGACGCTGATCAAGAAGCTAATGCGGAATACACAGCAAATCTATCTAAAGACGATAAGGCAATTATTGATAGATGGAGGAATGAAAAGCTTATTGAGATTGTAAATATTACGCCAGAAGAGAGACAAGTTTTCTACGACTTAAGCCAGTCTGTGTATGAAAAATATAGAGCAGAAGGCGGACCAAGAGCTGGTGAATTACTAGATCTTTATTACTCAGAAATTGATAGTTATAAATAATAATCAATAAATAGAGAAAGAGAAGATTATTTATAATAAATAATCTTCTCTTTTTAAATTATTAGACATTATACAATAAACTGAAATAGAAACCTCATTTGAAAGGAGACTTCAATGAAATATGTAGCTCAAAAGGGGAAAATGAATTACGGCGAGGCTATTGGAATATTGCTTTTGGATTTCTTTGCTCCGTTTATTCCGGGAGATGTGGGCAATGCTTCAACATATAAATATCCAGTCAGATATAAATTAGTTGAGGGACTGACTTTTGACAGATTGCTGAATAAGGATAAAACAGCTCTGGACATTCTGATTAAGGCTGCAAAAGAATTACAGGAAGAAGGCGTACGCGCCATCACTGCTGATTGTGGTTTTTTTGCCTTGTTCCAAAGAGAAGTTTCGGAAGCGTTAGATATACCTGTCTTCCTGTCCAGTCTTTTACAGGGACCATTCATTTCAACAATTATAGGAAAAGGAAATAAAGTTGGGATTATAAGTGCTGTAGCGGACGGTTTAGACCAGACTTTTTTTGATGCAATGAAAATAAATGCTGATGATGTCATCGTCAAAGGCTTAGAGAATACTGAGAATTTTTCAAAATACGGTGTCGAGGAAACCGGGATATTTGATTCTGACCTTGTGGAGGAAGAAGTTGTAATGATTGCTAAAAAAATGGTAGAAGAAAATCCAACTATCAAAGCAATCTTACTAGAGTGTAGCATGCTGCCACCATATGGAAAGGCAGTTCAGGATGCTACGGGCCTCCCAGTATTTGATTTTATTACAATGATTGATTATGTATTTTCAGCAGTTGTTAAAAAGCAATATAATGGATTCATGTAATTAAGACTAGTCGTAAGGAGGTTTAAAATGAATAAAAAATTTATTGGGGCAGATGCAATTATGCGTCGAGCTATGTTAAAGGGCTGTGGCTTTGGGGATGAAGATATCAAAGCCAAACCTCATATAGGAATTGTCAATACTTATAACGAAGGCGCACCAGGGCATGCTCATCTTAGAAAATATGCTGAAGTTATAAAACAAGGTGTTTGGGCTGCCGGCGGTGTTCCAATTGAGTTCGGCGCTCCATCTACGTGCGGTGATATGATTGTTGGTGAAGAAGAGCTGAAATATGAACTGGCAGGTAGAGATGCAGTAGCACTCGCTGTAGAGTATGTAGCTACTGTACATCAATTTGATGGATTAGTATTGCTGGCTAGTTGCGATAACATCATACCCGGCGTTTTCATTGGAGCTGTTAGGGTGAACGTTCCATCTATTATTATCACAGGCGGTTCCATGCTCGCAGGAGAATATGAAGGACAAGAATTACTTCCTTGCGACGTTGCTCCATTAACAATAGGCAAGGATGACCAGAGTCAGGCAGTTAGAGATATCGAAAACAGCGCTTGTATGTGCCCTGGAGCATGTTCCAGTATGGGAACTGCCAACAGCATGCAAATCATGACCGAGGTTCTGGGCATGACATTCCCCCATACCGCAACGATACCTGCTGTCTATGCCGATAAGCTGAGAGTTTGCAGAATGGCAGGAAAACGAATTGTTGAAATGGTGGAAGAAGATTTAAAACCAAGGGATATTATGACTAGAGAAGCATTTTTAAATGCCGTGACTACTGATATAGCCATGGGAGGATCCACCAACGTTATCCTGCATTTGATCGCAATTGCCAGAGAGGTGGGCGTGAAGCTTACTATTGATGATTTTGAAAGGATTGGGAAAAATGTGCCTTGCATTTGTGGTGTAAAACCATCTGGAAATTATAGTATTGTCGATTTCCATAAAGCTGGAGGTGTTCCGGCAATGCTGAAGGAATTACAGTCCATTATTAACCTAGATGTAAAGATTATTACAGGAGAAACAATGAGACAAGTGGTTGACAAAGCAAAAAACAAGAACCCTGATCTCATAAGGAGTCTTGATAATCCAATCAGTGCTGATGGGGGGTTGACCATCCTGCGTGGAAATTTGGCACCTGGAAGTGCAATAATAAGATCATCATCTGTACCGGATAGCATGAAGAAGTTTTCAGGGCCTGCCAAAGTATTCAGTAGAGATCAAGAGGGTGTGAAGGCTATCATGGAGGGACTAATTAAACCTGGTGATGTTATGGTTATAAGATATGAAGGGCCAAAAGGTGCTCCTGGTATGAAGGAAATCATGCTAAGTACAGATGCTTTGGTTGCCAAAGGATTAGACACTAGTGTGGGATTGATAACTGATGGCAGATTTTCCGGCTTCAATCATGGACCGATTGTTGGCCATATCACCCCTGAAGCCTATGAGGGCGGACCGTTGGCACTTGTTGAGGAGGGAGATATTATATCTGTAGATATAAAAGCTGAAACACTTTCAATCAATGTTAGTGACAGCGAGATGGAAACACGTAGATCCAAATGGATAAAGCCAGAGCCTAAGATCAAACAAGGTATGATGCATATGTATGCTCAGCTATGTCGATCAGCAGAAGAAGGCGCAGGTATGACTATATGATTACAATCACAATAGGAAGAGAAGGAAGATAACATATGCAACTTTCAAGCAAACAAAAGGGGTATCTTTTAGTAGGATTAAGTGGTTTCTTATGGGGAACAGGTTTTTTATATATACAATATATCTTGAATCAGGGTCTTGATCCAAAAGATTTGGTTTCTTGGAAAATGATGATCGGGTTTTGTATCATGTTGACTTACACGTTAATAAAAGATAAAAAATTGTTAAAAGTGGACAAGAATGGGTTATTGTATTTTGGCTTCATGGCTTTTGTTTGCCATGTCCTATATAATTTATCAATGTATGTTGCATTGGAAAGAACAAACATAGCAACAACAGTTTCACTCATGTATACAGCGCCGGTTTTTGTGTTGCTGATTGCAAGATTTGCCTTTAAAGAGCCTCTTACATTAATAAAAGTGATAGCAGTTTTTTTGTGTGTAGTAGGAGTTTTTTTGACGGCGACAGGAGGGACACTGAGTGTTCTTGATTTAAATGTTATAGGAGTCTTGTTGGGCTTGTTTACCGGGCTATGTTATGCAATTATGAACCTTCTAAGCAAATTTCTTTTGAAGACTTATGAACAATTAACAATTCTCACTTATACATTTGGTTTGGCATTTCTTTTTTCCCTTTCATTTTCCAATCCTTTAGCTGCTTTTCAGATCGAATTCAATATTTGGTTTTGGATTAATATTTTATTGCTGGGAGCCGTACCAACTGCATTGGCATATATGCTTTTTACCTCAGGTTTATCCCACAATATAGAATCATCAAAAGCCGCAATTATTGCAACCATTGAAGTCCCGGTATCAGTTATTGGATCCTACATTGTTTTCGGTCAAAATATCATGGGGTTAAAAATGGTTGGGGTTGCTTTGGTTCTAATTTCCGTCATCATTTTGCAAGGCGATCTGAATCCATTAAAAAAAATAGGTATCAAGTCTCGTTTAGAAAGTAATCTTACCGGAATAGATGAAAAAAAACCATTTTAATAGATTTATCAACACGTTAGAGGGGAAAAAACAATACTATTGGGTGGTTATAATGATCTAAATTTCTTGATATAATAAATTAACAATTATGTAGAATTACTAATATATTGAATTTAATTTTAGATTAGGAGGCTGAAAATGCACTTTACAAAAAATGAGTATCTCAGTAGGATGAAAAAAACACAACTTTCCATGGTTGAAAAAGGAATCGATTTACTTTTAGTGACAGATCCGGCAAACATGTGTTATTTATCGGGGCATGATGCTTGGTCGTTTTACGTACATCAAGGTATCATCGTCACACTGACTGATGAAATGCCTATTTTCGTCGGTAGGTATATGGATGCGTTTTCTGGAGTAGTGAAAACTACATATCTAGATGAAGCTCATGTGAGAGCTTACAGTGACACCTTTGTTCATAATCCGTCCCATCATCCCATGGAGCGTTTCGCAGAAGTTATTGAAGAATTGGGTTGTGCCAACAAGGTTATTGGTTTAGAAATGGACAATTACTGGTTCACAGCTGCAGCTTATGAGAGCCTGAAGAAAAATCTTCCTAATGCGACATTTAAGGATGCAAACCTGCTTGTCAATTGGGTTAGAATAATTAAATCAGATCAGGAAATCGAATATCAGAAACGAGCTGGAAAATTAGCTGAATTGGCTATACAGGCAGCCGTAGATACTATAGCTCCTGGCGTGAGACAATGTGATGTAGTTGCAGCTATTTATTCCGCGCAAATAAGAGGCACTAGTGAATTTGGTGGTGACTACCCAAGTATAGTTCCAATGCTTCCGGCAGGGGAGACTGCGGGCGCACCGCATCTTACCTGGAATGATGAAAAATATCCAGAAAATGTTGTGATATCTGTTGAAATAGCAGGATGCTACCACCGATATCATTCTCCATTAGCAAGAACTGTTTGTGTCGGTAATCCAAATCCAAAAGTTGACGATGTGGCAAAAATAGCGGTTGAAGGACTGGAAGCAGCACTGGCAATCGTCAAACCTGGGATTTACCTAGAAGAGATGGAATCAACGTTCCGTAAGGTGCTTGCAAAGCACGGTCTTGAGAAGGAAGCTCGAATTGGCTATTCTACAGGATTGAACTACCCACCTGATTGGGGTGAACATACTGCCAGCATTCGATCGGGTGATAAAACTATTTTACAACCCAATATGACATTCCACTGCATACCTGGTATGTATTTTGACAATTTTGGCGTATCAATTAGCGAAGCTTTTCGCGTAACTGAAACTGGACATGAAACTTTCGCCAACTATTCGCGAGAACTTATTTACAGATAAGGAGAGATTATATGATAAAAGAACCTATAATAGCAATTGCTGGTGCGACGGGAATGGTGGGGAATACGATTCTTAAGGTATTAGAAGAGAGAAACTTTCCGTTTTCCAAATTAGTACTTTTAGCACATCCTAGTGAAGCAGGCACAAAAATCATGTTCAAAGGCAAAGAATATATAGTTGCAGCTTTAAATGAAAATTCCTTTGACGAGCACATAGACATTGCACTTTTTTCTGCAGGTGGATCTGTTAGCGAAAAGTTTGCTCCAATTGCAGCATCTAAAGGCACTATTGTTGTTGACAATAGCAGTGCATTTAGAATGGACCCAGAAGTTCCCCTGGTAGTACCGGAGGTGAATCCTGAAGATGTTAAATGGAATAAGGGAATAATTGCAAATCCCAATTGCTCAACGATCCAGGCCGTAGTGGCTTTAAAACCACTACACGACAAATACAAGATAAAGAGAATAGTTTATAATACGTATCAAGCTGTTTCCGGATCTGGAATCAGAGGAGTTCAGGAACTAGAAGAGGGTTTGAAAGGAAATAACCTTTGTCAAGTATATCATTACCCTATTGCTGGAAACTGCATACCACAAATTGACGTGTTCGAACAAAACGGATATACTAAAGAAGAAATGAAAATGGTCAATGAAACGAGAAAGATATTGAATGCTGATAATCTTCTGATTACTGCTACTGCAGTCCGAGTACCTGTCTTTTACTGCCATAGTGAAAGTATCAATGTGGAATTTGAAAATCCTGTTGATGTGGAAGAGGCTAAAGAAGTGTTGAAGAAAGCTAATGGTATTAAGCTGTGTGATGATTTAGCTAAGAACATCTACCCTACAGCAAATGAAGTGGCGGGCAGTAACGAAGTTTTTGTTGGTCGGATTAGAAAAGATGAAAGTGTCATCAATGGCCTAAATATATGGGTTGTGGCTGATAATGTAAGAAAAGGTGCCGCGACCAATGCGGTTCAGATCGCAGAGATACTAATAAAAGGTGATAATTAATTAATTTAAGGCATCTCCTCCTTGACTTTGGAATATAAACACTGGGCACCGTTCTTTTGCGGTGCTTCAGTGCGACTTCCTTGGAGTAGAAACCTTAAGAGAATGAAGAGAGGTAAATTTTATGAAAGATATGAATATTTTTGAAAAAAAAGAATCAAATGTAAGATCGTATTGCAGAAACTTTCCGGTTGTGTTTGACCGAGCTATTAACGCAGAGCTATTTTCCGGAGAAAAGAGATATATCGATTTCTTTGCAGGTGCCGGTGTTATGAATTTTGGCCACAATAATCCAGCAATCAAGAAAAAAATCCTTGATTACTTAAAAGAGGATAACATCATTCATGGCTTGGATATGTTCACAGTTGCAAAAGCAGAATTTATCGAATCGTTTGATAAAAATATCTTGGTACCGAGAAATCTTGATTATAAACTCATGTTCTGTGGACCGACAGGTACGAACGCAGTAGAAGCTGCATTGAAACTGGTTAGAAAAAATAAAAATAGAACAAATGTGATTGCTTTTTCGGGAGCTTTTCATGGCATGAGTCTTGGAAGCATTGCAATGACCAGCGACAGTTTTAGTAGAGCAGGCGCTGCCGTTCCGCTGAACAATGTCACTTTTATGCCATACAGCAACGGTTTTGGTGATTACAAGAAATCCTTAGAGTACATCGACTGGATGTTGACAGATGATCATTCAGGTCTGGACAAACCAGCCGCTATGTTCCTTGAAACAGTTCAAGCAGAAGGCGGTATTAATGTCGCTGAAATCGAATGGCTGAAAGGAATACGTGCTCTTTGCGACAAACATGATATTCTGATGGTTGTTGATGAAATTCAGGTTGGAGTTGGCAGGGCAGGAACCTACTTTTCTTTTGAAAGAGCAGATATTGTGCCTGATGTTGTGTTGTTAGCAAAATCACTGAGTGCATTTGGTCTTCCGTTGTCCTTGATGCTTATGAAGCCTGAACTTGATATATTCAAACCAGGTGAACATAATGGCACTTTCCGAGGAAATCAGCTTGGATTCGTAGGCGCTGTTGCCGGTATCGATTATATTATGAAAAACGATATGCTAGGAAGTGTTAATAAAAAGAGTAAAATCATTGAAGATTTCTTATTGAAGAATATCAAAGGCATTGATGAGAGAATCATCATTAGAGGAATCGGAATGATTTGGGCGATGGATTTCTGTGACATTGATTCAGCGTTATCCCTCGACATCATAAAAAAATGTTTCGAAAATAATTTGGTTATTGAACGAGCCGGCAGCAATGATTCTTGTGTTAAAATCATGCCACCACTTACTATTGGCGTAGCGGAACTGGAAGAAGGCTTGAAAATTGTAGAAGCTTCAATTAAAAGCGTGCTTAACAAATAGATTCAATTATAAAGCAAGGTGGGTAAAGTGCGGAAGGTATTATAAACATACCTTCCGCTTAATGTTTTGGAGATATTGACTAATTCGAAAAATTAAGATAGGAGATGAAATGTTATGGATAAAAAAAATGATGAAATTTCATGATAAGGCTAACAGAATTTGAAAAAAAGATTCTAAACGGGGAAATGGGACGGCTTAAACAAAAATCTCTGGAAAAAATCGTGCAATATGCAGAGGTTTTAGGTGCGGAGGAACTTTGCAAGGTGACCAAAGCAACTTTGGGTTTGGGAGCGCAACCTTATCTAGATCATATTGAATCGGATGACTATAATGAGATATTTTCAAGAGTGTATATGTGTACAAATGAAATATTTGATGTTAAAGACGAGAAGTTTTCAGAATCCTGTTTTTGCCTGACTTGTACCGAAAATTGTGATGCCAATGAATATGAGAAACTGGGACGAACAAAAGAATATTTTGATAAGAATAAATCGTTTCTAGAAATTACGAAGGAAGCTGGTGTGAGTATTTCCAGTACTTGCACACCTTATCTTATAGGATGGCTTCCATTAAAAGGTGAACATTTTGTGACTACGGAATCAAGTAATGCCATGTTCTGCAATTCTATACTCGGCGCATGTGGTAACCCAGATGGGGTTGAAGCAGCTGTTTGGTCAGCAATCTGTGGAAGAACGCCAAAATGGGGGAATCATCTACCCGAGGGTAGATATGGAACGCACGAATTTAGAATAGAATGTTCACCTAAGACAGCAAAAGACTGGGATGTTGTAGGATATACGATAGGCAGGCTTTTGCCATCGAACGGCATACCTATAATAACAGGTGATTTTGAAAACCCTACCATAATTGAAATAAAACAACTATTTGCCTCCATTGCTACAACTAGTGGGGCAGTTATGTGTCATATAGTTGGGATGACTCCTGAGGCACATACGCTTGAAATGGCTACAGGGTATAAGCCAGTTGAAGGCACTTTTGTGATAACAAAAAATGCCTGTGAGGAATCAATGAAACAACTGTGCGATGATACCCAAGGGGAAGTAGATCTTATTTCTTTAGGCTGCCCACATTATAGTTTGGAAGAAATCCAAATTCTGTCGGATTATATTAAAGGCAAGAAGATTAAAGAGAATGTTAAACTTTATGTTTGGACAGCTTACCCAATAAAAGAGATGGCAAAAGTAAATAAATATCTTGATGTGATTGAAGAAGCTGGCGGTCTGATGTTTACAAATTCATGTCCAATAATGGTTGGTGCTACAGCAATAAATAAATCAGTGGGAATTGCCTTGGATGGAGCTAAACAAGCCCATTACATCAGGTCGATGACTGAAGCCAATGTATATTATGGTGATATGAAACAATGTGTTGATGCAGCAATATTAGGGAAGTGGAGGAGATAAGTTGGTTGATATCATTAGAGGTCGAGGGGCAATAAAAGGTATAGCAGAAGGGGAAGCATTGGTATGCCCAAACAGTATACAGGGATGGGCTGGTATAGATGACATAACTGGGGTCATCATTGAAAAGGGTCATATTGCTGAGGGCGAAAGCATAGATGGAAAAATACTTGTCATACCCGCTTCAAAAGGTTCCAATTGTTGGTCAAGCCACTTTAATTCAGCAATGATCAATGGCCGAAAACCGGCAGCTTGGATTATAAAGGCAATTGATTCAAGAGTAGGAGTTGCAGCTGTAGTTGTGGACGTGCCTATGGTCACGGACTTTGCGGATGTAGATCCATGTCAATATATTAAAACAGGTGATTGGGTAAAAGTCAATGGAAATAATGGAGAAGTGGAAATACATAGAAAATAGAATATGGATGGTTTAAAAAGAGCGTAATACGATTATTTTTTTATGCTCAATTAGCAAAGCGAATTAAATGGGAAGGAATGGATTATTATTATGACAACATTTAACAATTATGGTCAAAGGGCAAAAATAGGTCTTGCCTATCCATCAACTGGACTTGTAATGGAGCCTGAATTTTATTTAATGGCTCCAGAGGGTGTCATAACAATTACTACGAGGATGATGGCAGATGATGTTAGCGCTGAAAATGTTGCGAAGTTTCGAAACTTGACATTGGATGCAACAAAAATATTGGCATCGGCAAAACCAGATATTATTGTATTGGGATGTACCAGCGGAAGCTTTATACAGGGCAGTGGTTATGACAAAAAGATAATAGAAGACATGGAAGCCGTTTCGAAAGGCATTCCGTGTACAACAACGTCTACTGCGGTAGTGGAGGCGTTAGAAAAGTTAGGAATAAAAAAAATCGCAGTTATTACACCGTATGTTGACGATATCAATGTCATGGCCAAAAGGTTTTTAAATGATCACGGTTTTGAAATCGTCAATTTCATTGGTCAAGGAATGCTGGACGATTACGAAATTAATAGTCAAAGTCTTGAGAAAATTGAAAAACTTATCAGAGAAGTGGATAGTCAAGAGGCAGAAGCCATAGTTGTTTTATGTACTTCGATGAAAGGGGTTCCTATACTTTCTCGACTAGAACGAGAACTTGGAAAACCGATTATTACAGCAATACAAGCCACATTTTGGCAAAGTTTAAGAAAGTTGAACATTGATGATAAAATTCAAGGGTATGGGTGTTTATTAGAGCTATAATCTTGGACATCGGTTAGAGGGGAAGGAATGATATTTTAGAGGTATATCACCTTTTCCTATTAATTGCTATGATAAAGTTAGTCTAAAACTATTAAAAATTCGGAATAATTTGCTTGTTTAAATATATCGGAATTATTCCTCATCCAAAATATCATAATTTTAAGGAGGTTTTAAAATGTGCGTAAAGGTAGCAAAATTCGGAGGCACTTCTCTTGCAGACGCTGCCCAATTTGAAAAAGTTAAGACTATAATTGGGATGGATCCAAGCAGACGCTTTGTAGTGAATTCTGCTCCAGGAAAGCGAAATAGCACTGACATCAAAGTTACAGATTTATTATATGAATGTAAGAAATCTGTTGGTATTCCTTCAATCTTTGAGGAATGTATCGATAAAGTGCAGAGTAGGTTTCAAGATATTATTTTTGAACTTGGTATCAATATGGATATTAAGCCATATATTGAAGAAATAAAAACCGCAATCCAGGATGGAGCGACCAATGACTATACAGTAAGCCGTGGTGAGTATTTAAATGGTATCATTTTGGCTCAATTTCTGGACTATGAATTCATTGACCCCAGTACAATAATTTTATTTACAGCGGATGGACAGTTAGATACTGAGAAAACTTATGATTTGGTATCATCCAGACTTAAGGATTGCAAAACAGCCGTTATTCCTGGATTTTTTGGTTCGAATGCAGCAGGACAGGTGATAACCTTTTCCAGGGGAGGGTCTGATATCACAGGTGCAATTATATCCAGGGCACTAAATGCTAATGTTTATGAAAACTGGACTGATGTTTCCGGTATATTGGCAGCAGATCCTAGGATTGTTAAATCCCCTTCTCCAATAAGTAGTATCAGCTATAAAGAACTTCGAGAATTAACATCCATGGGTGCTTCGGTATTGCATGAAGATGCGATTTATCCGGTAATGGAGGCAGGAATACCTATCAATATTCGGAACACAAACAGCCCCTATGATTCTGGGACAATGGTGGAAAAACAAGTGTCAACATCAGGAAATCATCTGATACCAACAGGGATATCTGGCAAAAAAAATTTTTCGATTTTAAGTTTGATAGGGAAAGATGTGAAGCCAAGTAACCAATTCCTTCAAGAAGTTCTCAAGTTGTCAGAACAGGTAAACTTAAATTATAAATATATTCTTTTTGGCGTTGATCAATTATCTTTGATTACAGAAAACGCTATTTCAATTGAAGCTACCAGCGAAATAAAACAGAAATACTTAACTTTAGGGGAAGAACTTACAATTTCCAACGATATTGCTTTAATTGCTATAGTCGGCGAAGGCATTGATAAAACAAGCATACTGGCAAAAGTAACTCATACATTTTTAGAATCATCAGTAGAAATGCTTCTTTACATTTTATCTTTAGAGCAAAGTACGATTATTGGGGTTCGGAATAGTGATTTTGAAAAGGCAATAGAACTAATATATAAGACCTGCTTTAATTTATAGCAAGTGTAGTGATATAGTAAAGTTGTAACAACCCGACCTAATAGTTTATAATAACTATTAAGGAAAAGAGGATGATTTATGCAACATTACGAAGAAGAATTAAAACAGAGAATCGTTCGACTTCATTGTAGGGCGACAATTTCAAGTCTGCTTAAACCCTACCTTTACTCCAAATTCTTTTCCGCTTAACCTATGATGTTAGTATTACAGCGTGTTGCTTGTTGCGACACGTTTTTTTCTGCTTTTCTTCTTGACCTTTTCTCGTTTTACAACGTATCCTCTACATATAAAAGCACTTCAACCCCTTGATTTGCATAGGCTTGAAGTGCTTTTATATGTAGAAGATACGTATGAACTCCGCATTACAAACAAGGTCCAGAACAGCAAAACCAAACGGAACAACAAGGTTCCTTCCATTGATTACGCTGCGGCATGTATTATGCACTATACTTGCCGGTGGCAGCAGGGATATCTTAGAGCCTTCCGCCATAAGCACCGCTCACAACTATTCACAGGGGAATCCACGCCTCATTGACAACCTCATGTGCGACGCGCTCGCTTTAGGTGCTCAACTTGACAAGAAAACCATCGACTCGGAAACCATGCTTGCTGCTGTTAACAATCAGTCTCTTTACTAATTTCACATTTACCCTCTTTCGGGCTATGATGATTTTCATCATAGCCTTATCTATATGAAGCTTGCTGTTCTTCACATGGATAAAGTTATGACAGCGTGCAGTTTCCCTGATTAAATCGTGTCGTCCAGATTTGATTTTGTTGTTTTCCCTATGAATCAGGCAGAAAACAATTTGCAGTTTGACCGGACGAGAGTCTGTCGCTCAACAATCAAGGGTTTTAACGGTATCGGCTGAGTGATTTTAATTCGCGGATGTGATAAGATATATGCGAGTAGGGCTTTAAGTTTTCTGACCTTAGCATAGTTACAATAGAGTGGGCATCGACCTTATCCGTTTTAGTCTTTCTAAGGCTTAGACTTTTCCTGTAAAGACTAATATGCAACGGATTAATGACATGGGTAGCAAAACCTTTGTTAATTAAGAACTCTAAGAGATTATCGCTGTAGTGACCGGTAGTTTCAAGTCTACCTTTACTTTTTACAAATCTTCAGAGCAATAGATGGCTTTAGAATAAAGCTCATCAAAACCTGATTGGTTGTTTAAAATGGTAAATCCATCAAAGAGGATTTCACCATCAGAATTCACGATAAGACAATCGTGTTTATTCTTAGAAACAGCAATACCAATATAAATCATAGCGTGTACTCCCTTCATAAATATTTGACCCTGTTATGTTCCACAGACTTGTTTGTTGAATGTAACCTCGTTCTAGATGAAACTATGTATTATTGGAGCAGGAGGCGTAGGCACATCTGCAGCAAAAATAATTAAAAGGGCTGGAGAAGGCGGTAACTGGGCAGAAAAAGCAGTTATTTCGGATTATGATTTGGATAGAGCAAAGTTTGTTGCAGCAGAATGCAACGACCCAAGGTTTGTCGCTGAAAAAATAGATGCAACAGACGCAGCTAGTATAAAAGAGGTTTTTAAAAAGCATGGAATTACTTTTGCGATGAATAAAGTGCACCCTTTATTTAATGAAAATATTTTTGATACTTGTTTAGAAGTAGGCGTTGGTTACTTAGATTGTGCGATGACACTTTCTTACAGAAATAAAGAAAAACCTTATGAACAATGCGGCATTAAATTAGGGGATTATCAGGTTGACAAACATAAAGCCTGGGAAGCTGCCGGGAATATGGCAATTGTTGGTTCTGGTGTTGAACCTGGAATGGCAGACTGTTTCGCAAGATTCGCTGACAAGCATTTATTTGATACAATAGATCAGGTAAATGTAAGAGATGGAGATAATTATGCTGGGCAGACGGAGAATTTGGTTTCTCGGTTTGGACAACAATAGAAGAATGCTTGAATCCATCGGTTATATATGAAAAGGGAAAAGGCTGGTTTACAAACGAAAACTTCTTTGAACCAGAAATATTCAATTTCCCGGGAGGAATTGGCAATGTTGAAGTCATCAATGTGGAGCATGAAGAGGTGCTTCTGGTGCCAAGAGTCATTGACTGCAACAGAGTAACCTTTAAATATGGGGTACCGAGAGAATTGAGAGTAATGCTTAAGAATCTTGAAGCACTAGGCATGGATAGCGCAACTAAAAAAATAAAAGTTGGAGATTCTGAAATTTCACCAAGAGATTTTCTGGTGAAAGTTGTTACAAGTCCAGTTGAATCAACATTGAAAATGACAGGCAAGGGATGTGCGGGAACCTGGGTGACTGGTAAGAAAGATGAGATGAAGAGATCAGTTTATTTATATCAGATTGCTGATAATCAGGTATGTATTGGTAAATATGGAACTAATTCAGTAGTTGCGCAAACCGCAGTGAGTCCTGTAATTATGATGGAACTGGTTGCAACCGGCTTATGGGATCAAAAGGGTGTTCATGGGCCAGAAAGCTTTGATCCGGATCCATTTGTATCGAGACTGGCTAAATATGAATTCCCGCCGGTATCAGAGAAATGGATTCTGAATATGCAGATGTGCGTAATGCTAAAATAATGCTCAACATGATTGGGAAATAAAATATAAGAATTATTATAATGAGGGAGGCTTCTGAAAAGAGGTCTCCTTTTTCTTGTGTAAAAGTCAACCTCGGGATATAATTGATAATAGAAAGAGTGGAGGGGAACTTATGGTTACAATTGAAGAAGCGCAAGACATGCTTGATGAAATAGCGGAGAGTCTGCCTGCAGAATTTTATAAGGAACTGAATGGAGGAATATTGCTTATTCCTGAAGCAAAGAGAAGCGCTCATGCGATTAATGATGACTTATATACCATGGGAGAATATCACCATAGCGGAAGCATGGGTAGGATTATATATATTTATTATGGTTCCTTTGAAAAATTATACGGCAACTTAGCTCCGGAAAAAATGAAGCAAAAACTTAGAGATACCTTGCTGCACGAATTTACACATCATTTAGAATCTTTAGCCGGAGAAAAAGGGCTGGAGAAAAAGGATGCTGAGCAACTTAGAAAGTATCAAGACCGTTATTAATAGTTATATCAGTTTGCTAAGATACCGCACCTGATTAGAAAGCAGCTTGCTTTGCTTTATTTTGCTTGACTTATAAAAAGGGGAGTGGTAACATTATTCATGTAGCGCTTTAGCACTGTATAACATTACACTGGTAAACACAATAAGGGATTCAATCCTGTGAATAAATGGCTGCAACAGCAAGAGAGCACAGAAAGGAAAGAGAGAACAGAATGGAGTATAAACTGGCAAATTTAAAACCAGATGAAATAGCCACTCTCAAAATAAGAGGGATCTATGAACAAGCTGGTTATAAAAAATACAAAATGAGCAGGTTTGAAGAGTACAGCCTCTATGCGGAAAATAAGGATTTTCTTGGT
>JAENWH010000122.1 GCA_016650135.1 Peptostreptococcaceae bacterium | reverse complement strand
CGCTGTTCAAGTTTGTCCAGAATCCTGGCAGTAGTTGGTTGATCCTTGAAACTTTTTTCAGACAACTCCTTTTGGGAAATACCATCTTGTACCCACAACCATTTAAGCAGTGGCCATTGCTCATGAGTAATATTGTAAGGTTTTAGTGCTTTAGCAAGGTTATTCTTAATTTTTGTGTTAGTTCTAGAAATAATGAACCCTAAATTTTGTTCAAATTGAATTGTAACCCCTCCTCTCCTGCAGATAACCATATTGTTGTTACGACAATAGTTGCTATGACAACTATTAATATTTTAAATTTACCATAGATTATAGAGAAAATCAAGTTGAAGTTATTATTAAAATAAGTTATAAAATAAAGGGCTTATTGGGTTATAATTGAATAAAAAAGGAGTGGACGATTTGGATGTGTGAATGAGGTGAGAGATATAGAAGGTAAAATTGGGTATATATATTTTAAATTTAACGTTGACTAATGAAATATTGTTTCTCCGTGAAGAATAGTACTTGTGCGGATAATATCTTGCTCAGGTCTCTTACTTGTATATGGTTAGGAGAGGTTTATGCTAGCAATTTTTTTACAATCATTAATTATCGGTTATTCGGGTGCAATCATGCCTGGTCCGGTGTTTACCTATACTGTGGATAAAAGTATTCACTATGGCGTCAAGTCCGGAATTCTAGTATCCCTAGGCCATGCTTTTCTGGAACTGATTCTTGTAATCCTCATATTTGCCGGAGTTGGGAAATATCTTGCGACGGATTCAGCCAGCATCATTATTGGTTTAATTGGCGGTCTCATCCTGGCCTTCCTTGGATTCAATATGCTGAAAGACGTTTATCTAAACAGAATATCCCTTGAAACAAAAATTGGGGAAAATGACAGACAGGGCAATATGCTTTTAGCAGGATTGGTTTTGAGCGCAACTAATCCATATTTCATCATCTGGTGGTCTGCCATTGGGATGGCACTGATTATGAATGCCTATAATTTGTTTGGTATAACTGGAGTCGCACTTTTTTATATAGGTCATATTTTGGCAGATATTTCATGGTTTACATTCATTGCTGCTCTTGTTAGTAAAACACGTCATCTGATTAACATAAAAATATATAAAACCGTTATTGCGCTACTCGCACTCTGTCTAATAGGGTTTGCAATTCGGTTTTTTACCAGCAGCATACTTTATATTATTGGATCTTAAAAATGGGTTCTGTGGAATAGAAGATAGATTTTTTGCAACAGAACCAGGCAGATTTGTTTAATCTCATTTAGCCATCCCTAATTTATGGTATTATTATATTACGTTTTATACTCACTATGATTTAGTAAATTTGGAAAGGATGATAAGTATATAACTAAACAAATACGATAATTATTAAACAAAATAAGTTGATAGCGGTCTAATAGTACCGTGTCAGTACCGTGCCATAGAGAAATATAACCCACTGATTTCAACGTTTAAAGGCAATTACATTCAGCTTCTCAAGCTGGTAATGAGGGCTCGATTCCCTTCATCCGCCTCAAATTAATATCTCATCCAATTTAATTATTGTCAGTAGGTTTCCCATGACTATGCTATAATGGTTACAAAATCAAATTAAAGAAAAGGAGATATTTTATGCATTTTAAACAACTGACTTTAATGGTCAAAAACCTGGAGGAATCTATTGAATTTTATGAGACAATTACGGAACTGACTATTTCTAACCGGTTTAAAGCAGGACCTGGTGAAATCGTATTTTTATCAAATGGCAGCGGAGAAACTGAAATTGAATTAGTTTGCATGCCTCAGATGGAGAAGTTTGAAGGCAAGGGATTTTTTATTTGTTTCATAACTGATAAGCTGGACGCGATGCATAAGTTTGCGCAGACCAAAGGGCTAAATCCTTCTGATATTAAAAAACCTGATATCGAAAATCGCTATTTTTATGTCTATGATCCAGATGGCGTATCCATACAACTGAAACAAAAGCTTTAAGGGTACTCTCCAAGAATTCTCCCTTCTTCAGTTGGGAGATGAATTGAAGTTAACTCAATTGTGATAAATCAACTAGACCGTTAAATACCGAAGGAAGATACTTTCTGCCATTGCAAAAGACAAAGGTTCTGAAGTTAAAGTTTTTTCCGTAGGCGAATTGGATCAACAAGTGTGGATAACATTAAAGAATATATTGAGCGTCAAAAAATAGTTCAGAGGTAATTATGTTAAGAAACAAAGCATATAAATATAGAATATATCCAAACGCTGTCCAAAGAGTTTTACTAGCCAAAACCTTTGGTTCTGTTCGCTTTGTTTATAATAATATGCTAGCGGGCAAGAAAAAGTATTACGAAGAAAACAAAGCTTCTATTATTCTAACCCCGGCCATGTTCAAGGATGAGTTTCAGTTTCTTAAAGAAGTTGATTCCCTTGCACTTTGTAATGCACAGCTAAATTTAGATATTGCATATAAAAACTTTTTTAGAGATAAAAAAATAGGGTTTCCTAAATTCAAAAGCAAACATACATAGGGCTATCCCTGTTGCTGCCACCATTAAGGCTGTAACCGTAAGTAAATCACCATCGGGCAGGTATTTTGCAGCCGTACTTTTTGAGTATGAGCGAATAGAACCAGAACAAGTTGTTCCAAATGAAGTAACTACCCTTGGACTTGATTATTCTTCGCCAAGTTTTTATGTAGACAATTTTGGTGATTCGCCAACTAAAAGCAGGTATTTCAGGGCGATGGAGATTAGATTAGCCAGGGCTCAAAGAAAGCTGTCAAAGAAAAAAGATGGTTCGAACAACAGAAGTAAACAGAAACAAAAAGTAGCCATCCTTCATGAAAAAATTGGCTACCAAAGGTTAGACTTCGTGCATAAGGAATCAAGGAAGATAGCCAATTCCTTTGATTTGGTTTGTGTAGAAGATATTAACCTAAGAGGAATGGCCGGAGCTTTAAAATTAGGAAAATCAACTAATGACAATGGGTTTGGCTTATTCAGAACATTATTACAATACAAACTTGAAGAACAAGGCAAAAGCCTTGTTAAAATAGGTAAATTCTATGCTTCAAGTAAAACCTGTGGCAATTGTGATCACGTATATAAGGAACTTTCTTTAAAAGAAAGAACATGGACCTGCGAAAGCTGTGGGACGGTGCATGACCGAGATCTAAATGCTGCCCTGAACATTAAAAAAGAAGGACTAAGAATATACTTAGCCCTTCAAAATGAAATATGTACCGCGGGGATCGCGGAATCTCAAGCCTGTGGAGTTTTAGTAAGACCTCTGAAGATGGTAACATCCAAGAAGCGTAGGACTGTGAATCAGGAAGCTCGGTATTTCAATGCCGAGTAGTTCACTTAGTAAACCCAGGATAAATTATTTCATGATACAAGGGTGTCAATTTTACAGAAAGTGATATTAATCAGAAAATTAGTGTGAAGTCATCACAAAAAAATTCTGCCCTACATTTAAAACAAAAGAAACGACCTTCCCTTTGCTCGATTTATATGATAAAATTATTTAATCGTTTAATTAGAATTTAGTGTTGAAATGGCAGGTAATGATATGAGGATAGTTCATGTAAATCAGATAAAAGATAAAGTAAAAGAAATTTGTCTCGAGCTCGCTTATAAGATTAATGATGATTTAAAGGAAGCTTTAGAAGTGGGAGAAAAATCAGAATCCAGCCAACTTGGAAAAGAAGTGCTTTGTATGCTTTTGGATAATGCAAATATTGCAAAAAATCAGGACATACCAATATGTCAGGACACAGGTATGGTAATGGTTTTTCTCGAAATAGGGCAGGATATTGCCCTGCAGGGAGGGTTTATTGGAGACGCTGTCAATCAGGGAGTCAGGGAAGCTTATGAAGAAGGATACTTGCGAAAATCAATTGTGGATCCAATCACAAGATTAAACACGAAGGATAATACCCCGGCAATCATTAACTACGAAATTGTTCCAGGGGATAAGATTAAACTATCCATACTTTTAAAAGGATTTGGAAGTGAAAATATGGGAAAGGTAAAAATGTTGACACCATCTGACGGTGCCCCTGGCATTATAGATTTTGTCCTTGATACGATTAAGAACGCAGGAGGCAATCCTTGCCCTCCTTTGGTCATTGGCATAGGAATAGGCGGTGCGATGGATAAAGCGGCTGCAATGGCCAAAAAAGCCTTATTCAGGCCTATTGGAGAAAGAAGCCAGGATGCTTTTTTAAAGGAACTTGAAGAAAACTTATTAAAGCAGATTAATGAACTGAATATAGGACCTATGGGTTTCGGTGGAACTACAACAGCCCTGGAAGTTTTTGCAGAAAAATATCCGACACACCTGGCAGGATTGCCTGTTGCAGTGAATATTAACTGCCATGCCCTTCGTAGAAAAACAATAGAGTTATAGAGGTGAATATGGAACAAAGAATAATTTTAAATCTGCCGGCAGATGAAGTTGCATTAAATAAGATGAAGGTCGGACAAATGGTTTATATAAACGGAACAATTTATACTGCAAGAGATCAGGCTCATATGCGAATGATAAAAGAATTGAAGGAAGGAACAGCCCTTCCGATATCGCTATTAAACGCAGCGATTTATTACTGTGGACCATCCCCGAAAATGCCAGGCAAAATAGTTGGGGCTATCGGGCCGACAACCAGCTCCAGAATGGATAAACTTACTTTACCTCTTTTGGAAAAGGGTATGAAAATCATGATAGGTAAAGGCAAGAGATCACAGGAAATCATTGAAGGCATTAAAAAGTATAAAGCCGTCTACCTGAGTGCCATAGGCGGGGCAGGTGCTCTTTATGCCAACTGTATCAAAAGCTTTGAAACAGCAGGATATGAAGATTTAATGGCTGAAGCTATATATAAGCTAGAAGTGGAAAATTTTCCGGCAGTGGTGGCTGTTGATACTGAGGGAAACAGCATATTTTAGTAGGAAGAAAAGGGTGAAGACAATCAGAATTATGCGTATGGCTTCGTATCTGAATGAATTTAAATGTATTGGCGGGGTATGTGAGGATAACTGCTGTATAGGCTGGAGCGTCGAAATCGATAAGAAAACTTTCTTAAAATACAGAAATTTAAAGGATGTTGAGCTTAAAAAGATTGTAAATAAATATGTATATAAAAATGAGGACTATTATGACAGTAAGGTTGATTATGGGCTTGTTGAATTGAAAAAAAACAAGCATTGCCCTTTTTTAAATGACAAAAAGCTTTGCAGACTGCAGGCAAAACTGGGAGAAAAATACCTTTCAAATGTTTGTGCCGGTTATCCCAGGCTGATCAATGAAGTGAATGGTGTTTTGGAGTACTCTGCAACCGTTTCATGTCCGGAAATAGCGAGACTGGCACTCGCAACTCAAGAGGGGATTGAATTTGAAGAGAAAAATGCTACTATTTTCAAAGATGACATAATAAATATTTATGTTAACGCAATTAATAATGACAATCATGTTTATGTCAAGTATTTGCAAGAGCTACGAGACTTAACAATAGACATATTAAAATCAAGAAAATATCCACTTTGGGAACGTATTTTGATAATTGGACTGGTTTTTCAAAGGGTTCAAGAGTTTACCGATAATAACGCAGTAGAAAAAATACCTGAACAAATTAAACAATTTGCAGAAAAAATGAATCATCAAGGATTCAAGGAAGAACTTGGAATTTTACCTGTAAATCAATCCAAACAACTGGAAATTCTTAAAGACATATCAGATAAGTTCAATGATTCAAATGAAATTGACAGCAAAAAATATCTTGCTTTTATAAACGAATTTTATCAGGGCATTGGTGTAAACAAATATGACTTATTATATAATGATTTCTATAAGCCATTTATGGACGAAAAGGAATATATACTGGAAAATTATCTGGTCAACTATGTTTTTCAAAGTCTATTTCCGGCAGCAGAAAGTAATCAGCCCTTTATGGATTATGAACAACTTGTCATCCGATATAGCTTGATTAAACTGTATCTAATCGGGATTAGCGGATTCAGAAAAGGACTTACAGAATCCCTTGTCATTGAATTTATTCAGAGCTTTTCAAAAGGTTTAGAACATAATTACTCTTTTTTTGAAAAAATTAGTGAATATATGCAGCAGAAGAATTATGATACAATGGCATACACGTCCATATTAATCAGAAACTGATATAAATATGGAAAAAAACAGTGAATATGTTAAAATATTTACTAATAAACTATATGGAGGTACTATGGATATTAGAAAAAAACTTGGCATGGATTATGGAAATATAAATCCAATAAATACCAGTGAAGACAGGATTAAGTATATAAATTTCAAATTAGCATCCCTCGGCTTGCCAATTTATCATT
>JAENWH010000231.1 GCA_016650135.1 Peptostreptococcaceae bacterium | reverse complement strand
TGCAAGAACTCATAATAAAATCATCAAAATCTCCAGAACCTTTGCTGACCTGGATGGTTCGAAAGAAATTCTGAAACAGCATATGATATACGGGCTAATGGCAAGAGATTTGGATAAGGATAAAAGCAATATGCTGGTGATGAAATGATGCTTGCATATTATATATGGTTAAGCAATTTGAAAAGTATTCAGTTAAAGGATAAAAAAGAGTTGCTGAAGAAATTTATAACACCTGAAAATATCTATGAAGCCTCTATTCTGGACTTTCCTGAAAATTATAAAAACAAGGAAAACTTTGTGAACGAGATAGAAAGAAGAAACTTGGAGCAAAGTGAAGATATTCTTGAAAAAAATGCTAGAGGGAATATAAAAACCATTGCGATAGATAACCCGCTTTATAGGGAAAGCGCCAGAGTTGAGGCGAGTTCACCACTGGTATTGTACTATAAGGGGGAAATTAGCACGGAACCGAAACCGACGGTAGCACCGTATGTATCTCAGCTAGGGCCTGGTGGCGCAGGTGGGGGCTAGGAGGCAGGCGGGGGAAGGGATTGAGGCGATATTGATGGAAACCGGCTTATACTTTTGAACAGGGTATGAAGGAAACCATTGAGTGGTATCTGGATAACACCGGGTGGATTGAGAATATTGTGAATGGGAATTATGTTGAGTACTATGAGAAGATGTATGCAAGCCCATTATAAGCAGGTCTAACTGGGCTTGGGCTTGGAAGGTAGGGATTGGTTAGGGATGTGATGCTGGCGGGGCAGGGTTTGCGGCGATTCGGGTGGATTTTTGTACATATTCGATTGTGTTATGTCTATATTACTGCTGGCTTTTGAGTCATTTGGATATTTATAAGAGAAATGAGACGGAAAAAGAATTTTTAACTGCAACAGAAGTTACATGTTTTAGGGAAATATCTATTGACCTTCGATTTAAAATTTGTTATTATTAGTTACATGGAAACAAAAATAAATTATATTTTTCGTAAATTTTGTTATTTTGATTAACATAAAAGTGCGAAGGTTAAGTTAACGTAGAAAGGGGACTTGGATATGAAAACGCTATCTGCCAAAAAGTTAGCTGAAACAGTAACAAGGCTTAGAGGGATAAAAGGGTTTACTAAAGATGAATTGGGAAGTATGACCGGTATAAATCGGATTATGATTGGTCGTATTGAACGTGAAGACTTCATGCCATCGATTGTTCAATTTGAGGCACTTGGCAATGTCTTAGGATTCGATATCACTGATATGTTTGTTGAAAAAGAAGTGAACAATTCTTTTATTGCACTCAGAAGTGAAACTTTAAATGATAATGAAAAAGAAGGTGTTGATAAAATCTTTAAAATGATGATAGCACTGAGACAACAAGTTATCCTAAGGAGTAAGTATGAAAAAGAATCAGTTCATAGTTCTTAATGAGGTTCAGGTTGAGGAAATAAGAAAACTTGCAAAAGAAACTCGCCAGTCTTTAAGCATCGGCGAAATGCCAATTGCTAATGATATTTTCACATTACTAGAGCAGCTGAACATCAAATTGCTGGAGTATCCAATTCAATCAGAAGGTGATAAACCAGCATTTTCTGCTGCAATGATGTACTCTGAAGAAAATGGTGAAGAGTTGGTATTCATTGGTCTAAATACTGCTGATTATTTTGACAAGCAGATATTTGCGATAGCGCATGAACTATTTCACTATTACACGAAAACAGGATCGCATCTAAGCCGATTAAGTGAGGAGGATGACTCCTTGGTTGAAGTTAAAGCGAATCGGTTTGCGGCTGAATTTTTATTCTCGGAAGTGGCGTTAAAGAGTATTATTATTGATGAATTTAAAGCTTCAAAGATAGAAAAAGTGTCGGAGAAGGCAATCCTGAGATTCATTGTAAGACTGCAATGCACTTGGTGGTTACCTTATCGTTCAATTGTGAAAAGGTTATTTGAGATTGGTGCCATATCTGAAGGTCAGTACGGAAAATTATATGGTATAAATGAACGGAATCTAGATGATGAATATGGCAGAATGGGACTTGCTTTTAATGAAGAGGTGTTTAAAAAGCTAAATAGTAGAACCAATTCAATTGGAACTTCCATGAAAGATATTGATATCATAGTGCGGAACTTTGAAGATGGACTAATTAGTGAGGATAAACTGGCTGATACTTTAAGTCTTTTTGAGAAATCACCTGATGATTTTGGATATGGAATAAGTGTGTCAGATGAAGATGAATTTGACGATTTCTTTTCCAGGGGTGATTTCGATGAAGGTTAATTTTAAGGAAGCGAACTCATCGCTCGTGAGCCTTTTCGATAATCCGAATCAAATAATAACCCTTGATGCAAATTTTTTGATTCCCCCAAATCGAAATAAGATTACTTCCAGGAGTTTTGATTTTTCGTTGTTTAAAAAGGTGTGGCTCGACCCAATTTTTGCAGCATTTCCTTTGATTGCAATTCACGAGGCTGTTTATGATGAATTGGTTATTACAAGTCTTCGTGACTATGTGGAAACATTGAAAAATGAAAACCCGCCAAGGATTATCATCCACTCGGATTCATCCCTGACAGCAGTCGAGACAATTCTTCGCGACTCAATTGAAGATAAGATATATCCTCATACAAATTACGATCCTAAATTGGAGAATAAAGATGATCGGGGCGAGGTTAAATCTCTCTCATATATTGCAGTTAAAGGGCTTCTGTATTTTGCAGCGCATGATAACAACGCATTACAACTTATTGAAAAGGCCGATCAATGGTCTACCGGTCTAGATAATGTAAAAGCAATTCGTATGTATGAACTAATATTTTATTTGCATTCCAAGAATTCAGGTGATAGAACCTCGTTAAAAATGCTCTATAAGTATCAATACTATTTAACTGACTACGAAAAGCGGATTAATCCTGAATGGGGAGTATTTATAAGTGCAATGAATAACGTATACCCATGAGAGAGGAAAAAATAATGGTATCAATTATCAGATTGAGCCTGGTGGCGCAGTTGATTATGAATGCTGTCCATGTTAAAATATGAGTGCAAATAATTTAATATTCAGCCGGAGGATTTAATGGTTTTTCGGCCCCCCCAAAAACAGCAACTAATAGAATTTATTTGGGCTATAACGGGCTTTAGTATTTTTTGAAATCGGGAGCATGGATCTCTGGAAACTGCTGGAAGCTGGATCCTGGCGGAGGATGTGTACACATATAGGACCACCCTTGGGTATATAATGGCGGTAAATAACGGTGTCAGACAGTGCGGCCGAGCAAGGTCGTATCATATAGTGGGTGGGAATCCCATCGGGTAAGGAAGACCAACCGCCCGTAGTTAGTCTTGGAGCTTGCCAGGTAACTGGCAAGTTTAAGCGTAGACAAACAAGATAGTAGGCCGAAAGCTGAAAAGTTGAAGTGATTGAGCCACGTAATACTAAATAGGAAGGCAGATGCAGTTGCCTGAGCAGAATGCAATATTGCGACTAACGTTAAAGTAAGAAAGTCGCAACTTCCTCGGAGCCGGAGAGCTTGGATGGAAACCGGCTTATACGTTTGAGCAGCGGATGAAGGAGACGACGGGAAGCTGAAATTTTTAAATGCTGACTATTATGTTTCCATGAACATGTGGGAACTGACGTATAAAGAGAAGTTGTTTGGGTTTACTATCAGCTAGGGCCTGATGGCGCACTTGGATGCTAAATGGATTTACTAAAAAGAAGAAAATTTATAAGCTTTTGATTTGTATAACTTGTTATGATATAATAAATGCAGAATAAATAGTAAATAACCACATATTATATATCATAAAGGAGCGCAGAGTTGATGAACAAATTATCTTACACACAGAATATTCGGGATATAATTGCAAATATTGCTGTTGGATATCCGATTTTTGTGAACGAACTTGGAAAAAAGCTTGCGGCAGAATACAATATAGATGAGAAAAAAGCGAATGCAGCGGCAGCGGTTGCAGTTAAGCGCATTCTTGACACTAAGTTGATACCTGCGCTTCGCTGCTTTGGCAAAGGGATCTATTATCTGACAAAACCAACGCTATTCGGCGAAACGGGAATAGATAAGGAAAAACTGATTGAATTGAAATATTTAAGCGGCGATAACGGGTATGAAACCG
>JAENWH010000098.1 GCA_016650135.1 Peptostreptococcaceae bacterium | reverse complement strand
TCACAGGTTGCAAAAGTGAATATTGCAATGAAAAATGCATATCTAATTGAAGTAATCCGAGCGATCGAAAGTCAGACTGATTATTTGTTTGTGTATGATAAAAACGAGATCGATCTTACCAGCAAAGTTGATCTTGTTGCTGAAAACAAATCAGTTGCAGACATTCTTTCTGGTATATTCAATAATACCAATATTGTTTATGCAATGGAAGGTAAGAATATTATGCTGATGCCAAAGAATGACTTTCAACAGCAACAGCAAAAATCCGTGTCTGGTAAAGTAACTGACTACTCAGGAAGTCCAATCCCCGGTGTTTCCGTGGTGGTAAAAGGTACAACACAAGGAACCATTACGGGTAATGATGGAAATTATACGCTATCCAAAGTTCCTGAAAACACGACTCTACAGTTCTCATTTATGGGAATGAAAACACAGGAAGTGTCTGTAGACGGTAGAAAATATATTGATATTAAAATGGAAGAAAATACAATTGGATTGGAAGAAGTGGTTGCAATTGGGTATGGTTCTATGAAAAAAAGTGACTTGACAGGATCTATATCTTCAGTTCTATCAAAAGACTTTAGAACAGGAGTTATATCATCATCGGAACAATTGCTACAGGGCAAAGTTGCTGGTTTAACTGTTTCTCAGACCGGAGGTGATCCAACATCGGCTCCAACAATACGCTTGCGTGGAGGAACTTCTCTATCTGCCAGCAATAGTCCGCTTATAGTTGTAGACGGAGTTTCGGGTGTGGATTTGAGTACCGTCCAGCCCACTGAAATTCTTTCAATGGATGTTTTGAAAGATGCTTCTGCCACTGCAATTTATGGCTCGCGCGGAGCTAATGGTGTAATTATCGTAACTACCAGCCGGGAGAAAAAGGGGCAACGTATTGAATATAGTGGTTATTTTGCTGTTGGAAAAGCTGCCAATAATTTGGATGTTCTTTCTGCAGATGAGTGGCGACATTATGTGGAAAATTTTAATCTTACTGATGCTGTTGATTATGGAGCTAATACAGATTGGCAAAAAGAGATACAGCAAATAGCAATTTCCCATTCTCATTCAATTTCCTTTTCTTCTGGTGGAGATAATAATGGAATGCGTGCATCTGTTAATTATCTGAAAAATGAGGGTATTATAACGTTTAGTGATCTTGAGCGTATAAATGCGACTTTATCAGGGTATCAATATGGACTTAATGATAAATTGAAGCTGGAATTTGGGTTACAGGCAAATGCAGATAAAAAAAATAATGTTGATAATGGAATATATAGCACTATTTATAATATGAATCCCACTTCCCCTGTCAGAGATGAGAATGGTGAATATACTGAAGAAATAGGGGGTCGACTCACATCTTCAAACCCGGTAGAGACTCACACAGAACGTACTTCGGAAGGCACACGTAAACATTTACTAGGCTTTAGTAAAGCCCAGTTAGAAATAATACAGGGATTGAAAGCAACAGCAAACATATCATACGAATATAATACGCTGCAGGGATATTACTATCGTCCTTCATATGTATATAAAGTAACGGATGGAGGATACGCCAGCAGAAGTGTAGATGCTTATACCAATAAGCAAATAGAAACGTTTCTAAATTATGATAAACAAATTAATGAAAAGAATCGCTTTGGAGCTATGGCTGGTTATTCTTTCCTTGATTATACTAATGAAGGTTTTAATGCTGAGAGGAGAGAATTTGACACAGATAGTTTTGGGTGGAATAACCTTGGAGCTGGGCAGGATTATCGTATAGGAGATGTTGGTTCTTATAAAGAAAATGCAAAACTGGTTTCTTTCTTTGCTCGTGCAAATTATAATTATAAGGATCGATATATGCTTACTGCAACTGTTCGTCGTGATGGTTCTTCCCGTTTTGGGGATAATCATAAATGGGGAACTTTTCCCTCTGTATCAGCTGCATGGAGAGTTTCGGAAGAATCGTTTATGGAGAGTACTCAGGATTGGTTGGCTAATTTAAAACTTCGTGCCGGCTTTGGCGTAACAGGCAATCAAGCAGGGATTGGACAGTATAAGTCGATGCAGTTGATGGGTATCGGAGGAGGTGTTTATTATGATGATGTAGCTGATGTTTGGAAGCAATCATATGGAGTTACTCAAAATCCGAACCCAGATCTTAAATGGGAGTCTACTGCCCAAACTGATATAGGATTAGATGCATTTGTTTTTGATCGAATAAATATTGCTCTTGATTGGTATGTTAAGAAAACAAGCGATTTACTTTATGTTTATCAAGTCCCAACTCCACCATATTTGTATTCCAGAATATTGGCAAATGTAGGTGATTTAACAAATAAAGGTGTTGAAGTTTCATTTAATGCGAATATTTTGAATACAAGAGATTTTACTTGGGATGTTAATCTAACATTAGCTCATAACAAGCAAGAAATAGATAAGTTGTCAAACCAGGTATATCAAACAGACAGGGTTTATAGTGGTGAGTTACAAGGTGTATTAGGTATGTCAAATCGTTTTAGCCAGATTATTTCAGAAGGATATCCGATTGGAACATTTTATGGGCCACGTTGTGAGGGGCTTGATGAAAATGGGAAATTTATCTTGGCAAACGAAGGGAAAGAAGAAGTGCTTGGTAATGCGCAACCAAAGCTAACCTCAGGCTTGGCATTCAATTTTTCTTATCGTGATTTCGATTTAAATTTTTCAGGTTATGGCATGTTTGGTCAGAAAGTCCTGAATGTAGCTGGTATGTCTATGGGCTATAACAATCATATGCCGGACTATAATGCCATACGATCCTTCGTTGAAAGCGGGATAACAGGTGAAAACATGCCGGTTTATTCAAGTTTCTGGCTTGAAGATGCCTCTTTCTTTCGTCTTCAAAGTGCTACCTTGGGTTATACATTACCCGAAAATTTACTAAAAAAGACTGGAATAAATAAAATCCGTTTTTATGTGACTGGAGAAAATCTTTTTGTTTTAACAAAATACAGTGGGCTTGATCCAGAGGTTGGCATTTCTAGCATTTCCGAACCAGGCCTTGATAAAGGGCAGATTTATCCAATGCCTCGGACTTTCTCTTTTGGCTTAAATATTTCATTTTAGATAATAAAGTAAAATTATAAAATAGAATCATGAAATTAAAATTAATACTTGCGACAGGATTACTTGTTATTCTTTGTTGGGCCTGTACAGATTTGTCGGAAACACTTTACGATAAAGTTGATGCAAACGATTATGGAACTACTGATACAGAAATTGCAACTATTGTTGGGCGTGCTTATGCTTCTTTGAGAGGAGGAAGTTTTGATGGGGCAAATGGATACGCGTTTAGTGAATACATTTACTTTTTATCAGCTATTAGCTCCGATGAGGCTGTATTACCGGCCCGTAATGGTGGTGCAGATTGGTATGATGGAGGACGTTATATACAATTGCAGAGTCATCAGTGGAATGCAGATAATGTTATACTAACAGGGGCGTGGAGATACTGTTACAATGGTATTTCAATAATTAATGCAGTTATTTCCCAAGTTGAGCAATCTTCTTTGGCTGGAAATGAGAAAGAAAATATATTTGCTGAACTTCGTGCTGTTAGAGCGTATTATTATTATCGTTTGCTCGACTGGTTTGGAAATGTTCCTCTTATAACAGATTATAATGATTTAAGTTTACCTACAAATACTTCCCGTTCGAAGGTGTTTGAATTTGTTGAAGAAGAATTGCTAGATGTAATCGACATGTTACCGGAGACAGGGTATGGAAGAATGACAAAAGATGCTGGAAACTGTCTTTTAGCAAGACTTTATTTGAATTCAAAAGTTTTTAATGGAGAGGAACGATGGCAAGATTGTTTGGATGTTTGTAGTAAGATATCCGGGCAGTTAGAGTCTGATTATTTTATCAATTTCCAGACAGAAAATCAGGATTCTAAGGAAATAATATTTGCAATTCCGTATGATCACAAAATGGGTACCACAGGAAATTTCTTGAATTGGACCGTAACTCATGATCAACAAAAATGGTCGTTTTCTCCCACTGGAAATTTTGTCGGAGGAGGGAATAGTATAGTGGCTCAACCTGGACTTTATTCTTCTTTCGAAGAAGGTGATATTCGGCGAAGAACAATGTTAATTGGAGATCAAATAGATATCCGTACAGGAGAAGTAATTGATCGGGATCTCAATATGCCTGGATTACAACCACTAAGTTTTACGGAAGAAATTGGTGATATTATGGATGCCAAAGATTATGAAGGTGTTCATTGGTGTAAATACGAGCAAAAAGATGGAGAGGGTTGGGAACGGGATCATGATTTAGTAGTAATGCGTTATGCTGAAGTACTCATGATGCAGGCAGAATGCTATGTTAGATTAGGTCAACCGGGAAATGCTCATCCTTTTATAGACCAAATTTTTGCTAGGGCAGGATTACCTGTACCAGTTGTAATTGATTTGGCATTAATTGAGGATGCACTGAAAAAAGAATTTGTTTTTGAAGACCATCGACGTACAGATATGATACGTTTTGGAACTTTCTTTACTGAAACTTGGTGGGAGAAAAAGGAAGAGACACCTAAATACAAAGGGGTTTTCCCGATACCAACACTTGAACTTCAGAAGAACAATAAACTAATTCAGAATCCTGGATATTAACGAAATTATCTTTTAGAAAAGAAGTAGCAATCTTTAGGGAAAGCTACTTCTTTATTTTAGGCTCTGTTTAATTTTTTAATAGACATTATGATGTATTTTTTGTTTAGACAAGACGAATTTGACACGAATGGTATTGGTTATTTAAGGAAAATTCAACACTACAAGAGAAAAGGCGCATTTTACAATAAATATATAATTTTTCAGAAAAGTCTAATTTAAACTCTAATGTTCATGTTAGCATTTATAAATCTCTTTTTTTTCTTAAAATGAAGTATATATATACACTGGTATTTAGTCTGATGTTTTTTTATGCATTTTCACAATTTCAGGAAGTACGTAATGAGGACATCCAAACTGAAGGGATTGATGGTTTCCCTGTTGCTAATTTTGCAATTAGTGCGAATATATCGCAGCAGGGAGGAATGTTTGGGAAAGTATTACGAAATCCTGGTCGGATAGGAAAATACTTAGAGGATATGGGGAGTTTGGAATTTTTCATCCAAAGAGACAGTAGTCTTATTCCTTTTTCCGAAGTTATGGTTAGTCAAGATCGAAATTTCCCTATGGTTACTGGAGAATATCAAATATCTCCCGATAACGGAATTGTTTTTTCAACCACCGTTTGGGCTCCTATAGGTACGAACAATCTTGAGGTAAGTTCTCTACCTGTTGTTCAGATGGAGTTTGAATTTAGAAATCAATCGAAAAATAGTGACGATATTGCTATCGTCTGTAAACCTTCCGACTTGATTCCGACAAATCATATTCGCTGTTTAAAAACGAAAGAAAGTAATATTTCTTTTGGTGAATTGTCTTTTACTTCAAATTACCCTGCTTACTGGGATCCTTTAAATCATGAGATAAAAATATCTTTAAAATTGAAACAGGGGGAGAAACAAAAAATCAGGATAGCCGTTTCTGTTTTTGATAAAGAGTGGGTATCCGCAAATTATTTTAATTCCCATAAGGAGATGATTGATAATGTCTTTGACAAATGGGACGATTTAAAAAGCTGCACATATAAATTTAAAAGTCAAATTCCGGTATCCGGAGATAAGAAAATCGATGAATACATGCTCTGGAATATAATACCCGCAATCGTTCTCACAAAATGTACAAAAAATGGCGAAGTTCTCACCATGGGATACACAGAAATGAATCAGCGTGATAGCTATTGGACAAGCTGGATGCACCTTGTTTTGTTCTCTGTACTAGAAAAGAAGATGATTGAAGAATCTGCGTCTTTTCAACAATTGTCTGGCAAAATCCCAACAACCATATTGCCGCTAATTGAAAGGAATGATGATTTGGACATCAATGCATATTTTGTTTTGCGCGCACTGCGTTATGTTTATTATTACAACGATATTGCATTTGGGAAAGAGCTTTTCCCTTATTTGGAACGAGCATTGGACTGGCTAGTTTCTAGGGATATTGATGGTTTCGGCCTTCCCAAGCAACACTCATTTTGGGGCGACTGGAAAGACGTCCCCGGGGTTGATGGCCGCACCTATTCGCCATACACCGCTTTTTTATATTTGGCAGCGCTTAGGCAAACTGTCGATTTTGCAAAAAGAGCCGGTATGGGATCAGATATAAGCCGTTTTAAAACAGCATATTCAAAAGGCATAAGGGTTGTAAATGCCCCTGTCGACCAAGGAGGTATGTGGAATGGGAAAAACTATGTGCAACTTTGGAAAGACAAGCGAAAATGCGATAAGATTTTAGAAGACCAAATGGTAGGCGTGTTTTTTGGTATAGTCAATAAGGAACGTTCCGAGAGGGTCATAAAAACCATAGAGTTACACAACACCACCCCTTACGGTGTGGCCGAAACATTTCCCTATTATCCAAAAGGAAAAGGCTTCAGTGCTCCTGGCAATTACCACAATGGAGGAGTTTGGCCTCATTTAAATTTTATGGACGCCTGGGCAAGGATAAAAGTAGGTAAGGAAAAGAGTGCTTTTCGGTTGATTAAAAATGTCTGTAAAGCCGATCTTAGTGGGGACTTTACACCGAATGAATACCTAAACAGCATCACCGGGGAAAATAAAGGAATGTGCCTTCAAGGGTGGAATGCTAATTATTTTGGCGTAGTTTATTTTGGTATTTTGAATCACAACCTTGATAACCTCATTGCAAAATGAGCGTTAAATATTGTAATTAAATGTGTTAACAATAATTAAAACGCCTAATAACAAGTTTAATTTTCACATAAACCAATTGTTACTAATCAGATACTGTGTTAAATTCCAAATAATTTATTAAAAAATTTTTATCTTTGCACAAGCAGAAAGAAGGCTTTGTACGATTCTTTGTACCGAAGTCTATCTTGTGTAGTGAGAGTTCTTCTCTCACTACTTTT
>JAENWH010000016.1 GCA_016650135.1 Peptostreptococcaceae bacterium | reverse complement strand
GTTATAGTGCCTACTATCATATAGTTGAAGCACTTGTTTGATTTTACTCATACTTACAATTTTTCCTGCCATAAGATCTTTGTTTAAAGTGTTTACAAAACAAAGATAAGATACAAAGCTAAAAAAGTGACCCACAATGATCCGGAAAAATGGATGATTTTATATCTTTATTGGTAATTGACCCACGATGCTCCGGAATATCTATTTGTCTCCCAACAGGTTCAAACTATCCATGAACGACCCCTTTTGCCCTGTCGATCCCGTTTCAGTTATTTTGACCGCGTTTAGCCAAACCGCAGCAATCACCGATATTCCCCCAAACAACGGGAAAAGGTAACGCCAGTTCCCCAGGTAAAGGGCTGCATCTCCAGCCAGTAGTGGCCCTGAAAACGAGGAAATCGATTTGACAAACTGGCCAAAAGTCAGATTGCTGGCCAGTTTCGAATCAGGAACAATATCGCCCACCAAAGGATTAAGGGATACCTGGAGCATCGTATTGCCAATACCAAGCATAGCCAATGCCAGCAGGATTGAAACAAAATTGTAAGTTATTATTGGAACAAAAAGGGCAACTGAGGTAATCAGGATGCTTATCAACACCGTTTTCCTTCGACCTATTTTACCCATCAGCAGTCCGGTCGGAATTGATAATAGCACGAACCAGATGTATACCATCATCAATACCAGGTTGGCAATGGTATCGCTTAAGTGAAAATCCTGTTTAATGTAGTTCGAGGCGATCCCCACCACATCGACAAATCCCATGATGAAAAAGCCAAACATCACAGGCGAAATTTGCTTAACACTAATCTTTTGCTGCATTTTGTTTATCGTTTTTTAGTTAGTTTGTTTTTAATTGTCAGTTTGTTCTGTTTTATCGTTTTTCAGTTGTTCTTCCATGGCAAGCTCAATGCAGTTTACCAGCGGATGGATAACTTTGATGTGGATTTCCTGTACCCCATCGGAATGCCCGATTCTCATAATAAATAATAGTTCTATCGGGATACTCTAAAAACGCCGTAACTTGTCTTATCAGCAATTATGCGCAACTTATTTTCATCTTTTGTACAGGCTACTTTTTCAACCAATAAAGGATCAAATGTTTTGATGTCTTTTTTATCAATCACGCAATTCACCAGTTTTCCTGATGGATTAATAATGATAAGGTATTCATCCTGCTTATCACTACGGGTATAGATTAACGGATATGTCAGGTCCTTTGTGTTCAAAAAAGTGATGTCACCCTCATTGCCCAATGCCGGTATAGTTTTTCTTAATTCAATTAATTGCTTCGTAAAATTCAGTAACGATGCCGGATTGGTTAGTTGGGCTTTTACATTGGGATACAAAGGATTTGGGTCAATGGGTAAGTACAATTGTGAAGCCGGAGCCGAGGAGAAACCTGCATTTACGTCATTGCTCCATTGCATTGGCGTTCTGGTCCCGGTCCGGTTGGCATTGTTATAATTTACCAAAACACTACCTTCTTTATTGGGCAAATCCGGAATATACCGCATGCCTATTTCATCACCATAATAAATGAACGGAATACCTTTAATGGTAAGTAAAAAGGTAAGAACCGTTTTCAGCTGGTCATCCGTATTTCTGGCACCGGAGTTGGGCCTGTTTATATCATGATTGGCTGAAGGTATGGAAACGTAACCCCTGTTGCCCACACTTTTTAGTTCTTTGGAATAGTTGGCGATAAATTCAAGGGGCGAACCAGTTCCCGCCAAATCGAAATAACAGGTATCGCGGTTAAAAACACCTCCTTTATTGAAAAATAAAGAAGGATAACCAGGCACATTAAAATGCATCATAAAGTCAATCATAAAGCCTGCTTTAATCGATAATTCCGGGTTGCTCCATTCGGCGATCAGCACACCCTGTGGATAAGCCGTTTCAAACCAGTTTCGCATTTCGGCCCACAAATTCATAGTGGCTGAAAAATCTGTATCATTTTTAATCAACGAGCTGGCCATATCAACCCGAAACCCGTCAATACCCATGTCCATCCAGTATTTAATGATATTTCGAAGCTCTTTGCGCATCTTTTGCGGCCCTATCGCCGTTATGGGCTGCTCCCATTTATTTCGGGGATTTGGATTTGCATATCCATAGTTCAAGGCAGGCTGACAATCAAAGAAATTTTTAAGATAGTTCCCATTTCTTTCAAAATTGCCACTTACAAAATTCTTAGGTTTAATTTTCGAGCTGTTTGTCCAGATATACCGGTCGGTGTATTCGTTCTTCTTTTTCATCTGTGATGCTTTAAACCAGGGATGCTGATCAGAAGAATGACCTGCGACCAGGTCAAGAACAATTTTGATATCTCTTTTATGTGCCTCTGAGATTAACCTTTTCAAATCCTGCTCAGTTCCGTAGCGCGGCGCAATTTTGTAAAAGTCCGACACATCGTAACCAGCATCAAAAAAAGGTGATTCGAAAATAGGGTTCAGCCAAATAGCATCGATGCCGAGTGACTTTACATAGTCCATTTTTTCAGAAATACCGTTTAAATCTCCGATCCCATCACCATTTGAATCTTTAAAGCTTTGCGGATATATTTGATAGAAAACAGCTTTTTTTAGCCAGTCGGGGCCTGATGAAAACTGCTTCTGAGCTGAAAGGCTTAATGCAGAAGAAATAATTAATAATAGCACAATTACAAATTTTAATTTTTTCATGAAATTTCTTATTAATTGAATTTCAGTTATTTTTTCAACACTTGATTCTCATTTGTTAATCAGTCCTTTGAGCCTGTTGTTAGGTGTTCTTCCATGGAAAGCTCTATATAGTTTACCAGCGAATGAATGACCTTGATGTGGATTTCCTGTACGCGGTCGGAATACCCGTTGTGGGGTACAAAGATTTCCACATCGCATAATGCGGACATTTGGCCGCCGGTCTTTCCGGTCAGACCTACTACTTTCATCCCGATCCGTTTGGCCGATTCAATCGCATTGACTACGTTTTGTGAGTTCCCGCTGCTGCTGATGGCCAACAATATATCGCCAGGCTTGCCCAAAGCTTCAACCATACGGGGGAAAATCTGGTCATAACCAAAATCGTTGGCAACGCAAGTGATGTGCGACGGGTCACAGATAGCAAAGGCAGGTAAAGGTATCCGGTTTTGCTGAAACCTTTCGGTTAGTTCTTCTGCGAAATGCATGGCATCACATAATGATCCACCATTACCACAGGACATTATTTTACCTTTATTTTTTAAAGCATGAACCATAATCCTACCGGCCATGTCAAGTTTTATCCATGTTTGTTCATCTGAAATAAACTTATCTAGAATTTTTTGTGCCTGTAGAAAATTTTGTTTTATTATATCCATGATCATCTTTAAGTTCTTTTATTTGACAGAAATTTGTCTGCAAACATTATTTTGATTTGTTCTTTGCCAAAGCATTCACCGACTCTGAAACTGCGAGTATAAAGAAGGCATTATGGGGTTCCCAGGGTTCTGAGGTGTGATACGATACCCTTCTAGGGGTTCTGTATAGGTCAAAATAAGGTTTGTCTATAGTGTCCCCCGATTCTACTCTTGTAAATCCATTAACAACAGCACCGGGAACAGAGCCACGCGCTTCATCGGGAGCCCACCTGTGAAGGTAAAACGGTGAATTAAAACTACCAGTGCCTTCCATCATACAAAGACCATAAGGATTAGAGCCCAGTATCCAATCAATCTGTCTACTGGCAATAGTCGTTGCATTCGAATCTTCAAGTAGGGGAGCTATAAGATATAAGGCCCATGAATTTGATAAATACTGACTATTCTGCCCCACGTAATATCCCCAGTTTTTTAGATATGGGTCAAAGAATATTCCTTTTCCCCAAGGAATAAGGTTAAAAGGATTTGAAGTAAGATAGTCAATCCTGCTAACCCATAGATTGAGGGCTTTCAATATATCATTAGCAATTGAAGTGTTTCGGTGCGATTTCAGGTAAAGAGCCAGAGCAGCGGGAGGGATCCCTTGGTAACATAGTTTAGTATAAATATCTGTAGGCCATAATCCATTCTCTTTTTGCAGTTTTAGCAGAGATTCTGCACATGATTGCGCATTTTTCATATAGCGGGGCTTTTGTGTCAGAGCTTCCAGTTCAAGATCAGCCAGTAGTAAGTCGGCAGTTCTTCGAATTAACCTGCCTGTTACATCCTGGCTAAGAGCAGGTACTCCACCTGAGGTTTTTAACCAAGGTTCTTCCCTGTCGAAAGGTAGAGAGTCGACGGCCGTTTTCCAAAGATTTTCCGCAGCTTTACGATATGTTTCATTGCCTGTTTCTCTAGCCGCAGCCGCCAAGGCGCAGGCTGTCATGGAACTTGGCGCACTACCTCGTATAGGTCTGTCATCATCTGTACCTACAATATTGTCTGTTTCCAGGTCAGGGCGGCCAAAATAATCATACCCATTCCAAACTTCCTGATAGATAAGGCCTTTGCCAGGCTGCCACATTTTATAAAGAAATTTGGCTCCCCAGAGCCCTTCGTCAAGAATTTTATTGTAAGCACTGTCATTTAATCCAAGTTTTCTGGCATTTCTTGCCAAAACAATAAGGGAATATACCGACCTACAAGAAACATCGGCATATTTATTAAAATCACCGGCGTTATGCCATCCCCCGGTGGCATTGATATGTCCTCCTTTTATTCCCGGAATTTTTGCATCATCCATGTGACAGGCCAAATGCAATCCCGGGACTGCTGTTCCACAACGCTGGTACCAAAAGAAATGGACAGCTGGCAGGATAGTCTTTTTAAAAATTATGTTATGTCCTATTTGAAACTGGTAAGAATAATACTCCTTTGTACCTATTTTCAACCTAACCTGATATTCCCCGATGGTATCCAATCGACTAAAATTGCCACTCCAGTATCGCGCTCCCCAGTCGTTGTCGGTTCTCTCATTCACCCGCCCCTGATAATTAAGCTTTCCTGTAAACACTAATCTTCCAGATACATCCATTATTCTGAAGTCGGGATCAGGCTCCTTTTTAAGAGTATCACGTATTTGTAGGACAAAGATTTTTTCTCCTTCTAAATTATAGCCTACCTGATTGACCAGTACCAGTACCGGTTTTTGATCGGGATAATCTGGGTTATTTGTTTGTGCACTTAATACTGGAATAAAAGAGATTATCCCAGTTAACGTAGTAAGAAATAAAATCAATTTTTTTTTCATATTATGTTTTTTTATACTTCGTATATTCGAAAATCGTTCAGGTTAATTATATATCTGATAATTTCTTTATAATTTTTGTAGCATTATTTATTTATCTTATTTGCAAAATCAATCATAATCGGAATAATCTGCTCAGATAATTGAATTGGATAATGTCCTGCTCCCGGTAACGGGTGTAATTCAGTGTAAATACCTACTTTGATCAATGAATCTGCAAGGGATTGGCTGATATAATATGGAACAACATTATCCCTTGTGCCATGCAAAATACAGGTTGGAGGTGTTCCTTTTATCACCGGGCATGTATTAACGGGCCGGCTTATTTTATCCTGAATGCCATATGGAGGTAAACCTCCCCACATATCAATGCACCCTTTAAAAAGCCGGGCATTACAAAAGGATGTATTTACCACAAGTCCACCACCAGCAGAATCTCCGCAAATAATTATTTTCGTAGTATCAATTGCGAATTTTGAATTTTTTCCGTTTATCCATTTGACTGCCGTTAATACATCAGAAATGGCATTATCCAATTCGATATGGAAAGAATCGATCGGACAATTCGGCCATAGCCGGTAGTTAATTGAGAAAGTAACATATCCTTGATTAGCAAATGCTTTTGCCATTTTGGGATAGAAATCACCTTGCCACTTTGTATATCCCTTATCACCTGAAGCAAAACCTCCACCATGAACAAGAATCATTACAGGACGATTTGTTTTATTGCCTTTGGGCTGCTGATAGATATCTAGATTGAGTAATTGTATTTGCTGCCGATAATCCAAAACGTGCCGATATATTATATCTTTTGATACTATCAGATTTGTCGTTGTTGCTTGCGCAAACGCAAAACCTGGCAAAATCGATATAAGCATACCGAGGGCCCAAATTTTAGCGTTTTTTCTTTTTTCCATTTTTTCCATTTCAAACTATCGATTAAACATTTTGTATGAATATAATTGATTTTCATACAGTTGATAACTTTCTGCAATTGTTTTCGTTTATTTATTTAGAAATAGAATGACTATACTATGCTGCCTGATTCGCCAGAGAGATTATTAAAAAATTCAGGGCATCCCAAAAAATCAATTGTTTTCCGCTCAACAGGTTATAGCCTAAACAAGGAAAATTACTAATAGAATATATTGTTTCAACCCCCTCTGCAAATTTGTTTTGGGTAAATGGTTGAAAAAGAACAAAAATATTGGGTGCTATTTTGAAAACTCCCGCTTTTATGTGTCATGGTTCGATGGTGATTTTACAAACTAATGTGTATTTGTTTTGTTTTACCTGGTTTCAAATTTAATTCAACGGTTGCTAGGTGCAGGTTTGCATCATAGGTAAGCACTGGTTTTTCTCCTTCCAGCTTTACGCTAGGCATTTTATCTGCTTTGATTTTCAAACGGCAAAGCCCGGCTCCGCTTAACGAAGCTTTTATTTTCCCGTCGGTATAGTTATAATTGCTGAATTCAATGCCTGTGGCGTAAACAATGGAAACCGGATAAGGATTTTTGTCTACACGGTGAACGCGTACTTTGGTGTGTTGTTTGTTTTTATAAACATCCGATGGAAGTTTATTGATAGCTTTAAAGGTTGATCCTTCAGTTTCAATTACATCGATATATGGACCACTGCCAGCCATTTCTATATCGAATTTTTTTCCAAGATAATTCAGTCCTTTCAGGGTCATTTTCTCGCCTGCGTATGGGTGGAATGCAATACCTCCGGGTTCAACATCTACTCCTACAACATCATTCACGATTCCTTGGTACCATGCATGTAGCGTAAACATTTGATAACCTCCCTGTTCGGTGTTCCAACGGTCGTTTTCTGGTTCGTCGGTATCGAAGTAGCACGATACGGATTCGGGTACGGTCAGTTTTTTTGTCCAATAGCTTACCCAGCCAATCCATTTCTCCATCAGGTCTTTCCTGTTATTGGAATTCACTATCCGCAAGAAGTATTCGCTGGTAATTGGCCACCAGGAGTGGAGCTGGTTAGCATCTTTATCCCAACTGTATGCCCAAATGGGGACTTCGCGAATGCCAGCCTTGCAAACCAGGTTCTTTTCGAAGAAATCTAAACTACTGATCTGAATGGGTTCGGTGAGTTCGTTGCAATAGTTGTTTTCCCAACGGATTGCTCCGGCAGTGTAGCTGCTTCGTTGTTTAAAGGTTTTGGAATCAATCGAGCTTACTACAAATTTCTTTTCAGTATCGTAGAATAATTTAATATAGTTACTTTCGATTTTTTTGGCAAAATCGAGGGCTTGTTGCTGTTGAGGTTCGTCGCCAACCAAAGCAGATAAGTATTCCATAGAGCGAACAGCGGCATAAAAAATGGTGTTGTTGTAGCTACTAATGTCGTGTCCGGTTTCCAAAATCAGGTTTCTGAAATCGGGAAACAAAGAGGTGCCCTCAATTAACCCTGTTTTACCTACCTCGTTGGCACACATTTTTTTAAAGAGGGTTTTGGCAAATGGGTACCGTTTTTTTACTTCTTCCAAATCGCCGGTGTTAGTATAATAGGTTTGTAACATGGTAATCCAGAAACCCTGTGATGCAGTGGGTTCATATTCCCCTACGCTCCCATCGTAATTGTAATAATGTACAGTTCCTTTGACAGGATCGGCGGTTTTTTCGAAGAACGCGAGCATATTTTTTAAACGCTCCGCATCGCCCCAATAGGCAGTATTGCATGTTTCGTTATCCCAGCCCCATGCCCAATAGTCGCTGACATTGCTCCGCAAAACGCCATGGTAATCATTTATTTTTAACGATTCCTGAAACATGGGAGCAAGGCTCATGAAATTGTTAAGCTCTTTGTAAGGGCTTATTAATTCGGGGCTGTTATCTGCAATCTTTTGGTAACGCTCCAATTGTTTTTCTATCATTTGGTTTACATTTTTCACCATATCCTTTGTTTTGGAAAGGAAAGCTTCCTTTTCGCAACCAAAATTTACAATGAAACTGTAAGTTTTACCGGGTTCCAACACAGGGCTTTTGCAGATATCCTTTTCGTTAGCTTTGGTAACACTGTACTCGATGGGAAAATTGGCACTTACACCGCATAAAAATCTGGTTTTGTATTTTGATTTATCTACTTTCGGGTCATCGGGTAATTTAACAAAACCACCAATCAGGGTATTTACTTTCGTATTGAATTGCCATTTATCCCATTGCCGGTACGATTCGTAATCGGTGAACCGAAAATCGTTAGGGTCACCTTTAATGACTCCAAAGGTTTCGTAAAACTCAAAATTGAAACGAAGGTTTGCAGGTACCTTATCAGGAACAATTAACTGGATGACAATATCCTCGTTTATAGCCATTACCCTATGTTTCAGTGTAACACCCTGAAAATCCCATTCCGATTCAATTCCAAAGGGAAGCATCTTGGTGTTTTTGTACTCGGGTTTGTATGCAACCTGATCTTGCTCGATGCAATAGCGGAAACCATCAAAGATATGCCGAAGAAAAACTGTTTTTAAATTGAAGCCCGTTTCCGTGGGATTGTAGTAATCGACCCTTGTTATACCGGTTTCATCGAATTGAAATGCCAACCGGCTATCCGTAAACCAGCGTGGAGTTTGCGGGATACCTTTTTCCGAATAAATAATTCCTTTTTCTACCTTAAATGGCACCTGAGGGTTTTGTGCATTTGCAATTGCTATTGTCGCCAAGAGTATGCCGCAACCAACGAGGTATTGAAATAATTTAAATTTTCTCATGATTTACCTTTTATGTCTGTAGTGTGAATAAGGTTATTCTGTTTTTACACCGAAAAAAATAATTTTGGCTTCGGCTTTTTCAAAAATAGATTTAATTACTGCATGACCCTCTTTATCGAAGGAAACTTCAACTCCCCTTGTTGCCCAATATCTTTGATTGGGCTTATTTTGCGAAACATATTCATAGCTACCCTGATGGCTCGAAAATATTACGATTGCACCTCGTCCTGTCTCCGGATTAATCTTTTCATAAACTTCAGGGCTTCCGCCTACCGCACCATCACGGATCATGGCTGTTTCAGTCATATCATCGCGAACCTGTTTGTACAAACCCAGGGTTTTAGCGAAGAATTCTACTCCTTCTTTGGAAATTTTTGGTAAATCGCCCCAAATACCGTTTTGTCCAAGAATAAGCGAACCAACTGCGATTGACTGGTTCTCATATGGATCGTCAGGAAAATAATGTGTTAGGAAAAGTACTGAAGGTATCCATTTATCGAAGTTGAGCGGGGTTCTGCAAATCCAACCACGAGCCGGACCGGGATGGAAGAAAAGGTTTAAATTGCCTTTCACAGGATCAATGGGTATATCATAACTTTGATAATAAGGCCCGTTGTTAATAAGAAAATATTTGCCAGTAGCAAGAAAACTTAACCCAACGGCTCGAGAACCTTCGGTGATGTCAAAAGAGACAATAGCATCAGGACATGTTTCACTAAGCTTATCGGCCACATACGCCAAAGACCGACCAATTTCAAAGGCATAACAATTCTTGCGTTCCAAAATGGAGTTATTTTTTGTACCGTGCCAATGTCCTGAATCAGTACATGCATATTGCGAAACTGCATCCAGTTTAAAGTAAGTAACCCCTAATTCCTTATGCAATCGTATCAATTCATTGGCAAATGCATCGCGATAGCTACTTACAAGACATAAAAAACGAGACTCTTCGGTTTCCCATATGGGCAAAGTACCCCAAGGTTTGTCGTTTTCACTAACTGTACATTTAATGGAGTTTTTGAGCATATTACTTGAAACTGCGGCAACCATAGGATTGAACCACAAACCAAGTTTCATGCCTTTTTCTTTCAGCGTTTTGCTGATAGTTTTTAAACCGTCAGGGAAGCGTTTTAGGCTTGGCTGCCAGTCGCCGGTTTTTTCGAACCAGCCGGCATCAATCACAAAAACTTCAATCCCCATCTGGTGAGCCACTTCAATTTCTTTCATCATTCGGTCAAATGTCATATCGGCCAGATAAGGCTTTTTGTACCAATTACGATTCCTCTCCTGAAAATTCCATGTATTATAGAAAATATAGGGTTTACGACTTTCATTATTGGTCGCCATGTCGTGTAAAATAAAGGATCGGTACGTTTGCGCAAGCATTGTTTCGTTTCCTTTTATAGCAACTGCTTCAAACCATATGGTTTGATAAGGTTTTGCCGGTTCAATTACCTGGCCATTGTAGTAATTACCTTTTACAGCACAAAGGTTTACTGAATGATCGGGATGCAAATTAAATTGGATAAAGGCATCGGGAACCTGAGACCCATGTTCGTACGCTACTAAAAATGCTTGTTTTTCGTCCGTTCCGGCCACCAGCGGACCCATCAGTTTTAGTGAGTCATCAAATTGGGTTTGTGCTATAACTCTTTCTGAAAGAGAAAAGCTATGCACCATTTCATTGAACTCCGAAAGACGAATTTCTTTTATTTTATCGAATGCTTTGAAGGATGTGGCAAAGTACATTAAATTGTCGTTTCCGTTTACTTTGGTAAGAAGGTGTTTTGTTTTACTATATAACTCGTATCTGAAACGTACAACTGGATTGACTTTTGGAATTCGGAAAATAAGGCGTAATGATAAATCAGGATTTTCTTTTATACTGCCTTCAAAAACGTATTCTTTTGCCTGGTTGCGAAGGGTTAAAGCTTCTTTCAATTGTTTTACATCAGTAAGTAAACAATGGATTGGCTTTCCATCCATTTCGAAAATCGGTCCGCCAAATTGGTAAGTTATTCCTGTCTCCAGGCATTTGTAGGACCATAAGCATTGCTTTTTGTTTACAATGTTTAACTGTACTTTTTTATTGCCTCCAAATGGTTGTTTGGCACAGGATGTTATATAAAAGGCAAGAATTATTAAGAAATAATTTGTTCGCATCACTTTGAAATTTTACATAAATTGATAATTATATTAGACTTTACATAATGAACCACATAAACTCTAATAAATTTATTTTATAATAAAAAGTTTAGTTTGGGCCTGAATGAGGTTAATGTACAATTTTGGGCTGCCAATAATTGTTTTTGCCCCATTCCATGATTCCAAAACCTCGGTTGACTTTTCCTTTACTGATTGCTGAGGCAGGTTAAGAACGGTATGAACAGTATGGTCGGCCGTATGGTTAATTCCTTCTTCAAGATTTCCCGCCATTATCTTATAGCTTCCATCTTTCAGTTGCCACATGGTCAGGTTTATCGGTTGATATTGTTTGATTTCATCCACATAGACGAGTCCTGACTTTTTCATCATTTCATTTATTAACCTTGCTGTTAATACATAAGGAACCGGACTTCCCAAAATTTGATCCAACGCTCGTGCTTCGCTACCTGATTCGCCAGGGAGATTGTTGAAAAATTCAGGGGCATCCCAAAAAATCAATTGTTCCCCGTTCAACTGGTTATAGCCTAAACAAGGAGAATTACTAACAGAATATATTGTTTCAACCCCCTCTGCAAATTTGTTTTGTGTAAATGGTTGAAAAAGAAGAAAAGTATTGGGTAATGAATTATAGATACCTTCCGTATGATAATTAAGAGTACCATTATACCTTATTTTGTTTATAACTGTATCGGTTGTAGATACTCCGATAATTTCGGAAATATCTTTATCTAATCCCCCTGCCGGACTACCAAAAACTGCAACAGGTTTTCCTGATTCCAATATTTTAATAATATTTTTTTTCTCAGATTGTTTCAAATTAACAGGAGTTTGAAAAATAAACATATCACTTTCCACATTTGGCAAATATTCTGATCTTGTTACAGACATTACCGGAACCGCCCATTTCATTAAAGTCCCTGTTTGTTCATCGATCCATTCTTTGATCGATTGATCTGGCCTGTTTCCTGATTTCCATTCCATGGCACTCCTGCAATAAACCATTGTGGGGCCAAATACCTCTTTCGTTTCCTGGGCATCGAAGAAAGCGGCATTTGTCGTTTTCGCGATAAAACTGACATCTTCTTTCGAAAGTAATATCTTCCCTTTGTTGCACCACGAAATACAACTTCCTGAAGGCATTTTCAATCCCTTGGGTGTTTTCACTGCGGCATGAGAATAAGCCCATATACCCCAACGCAGTTTTTCCTGTGAATTATGGATTATATCAAACATTTCCCACGCGTCAAAAGTTTCTGTAACAAAACAATGGTGGACTTTAGTGTCGGCGAGAACGGCTGCATGTATCAACAAATTACTTAATTGATATGTCCAGCCCCGTAATTGATTATTCCAAAAACCATCCGGACGTTGTCCTACTTCATTCCATGCGCCAGCCCATGTTTGGTCGATATATCCATCCAGATAACCTTCCTTGGCAATGGCTTCCAGGTCCATGCAATTGACTCTCCAGTCAGCCACAGCGCTGGCTGCATTTGAGTACCCTATTACCAGGGCTTGCGGATTAGCCAATTTTGTTTGTTTCACTAGATCGGCTGTTGCCCTGCTCCAGCTTGCAACCTTTTTAGGATCGGCAGGAGCTGTTTTACCGTATGGCCCCAAGCGTTCATATATGCCAACTCCCAAATAACTGTCTCTTAAAAGAATAACATCCAGGTTAAGTGCTTTTGATAAATTTCCCCATTGCTTTCCAAAAAATTCGGTTAGCGGTGTACCTTCAGGGATCCCATTTGGGTAAGCTCCATATTCTTGGGGGTCTGCGGAAAGTTTAGCTTCCAGATTTGGAGCATTATTCATAAAGGAATTAGGATGCCTTTTTGAAAATTCCGATTTTTCACCTCCGTAAACGCTTTGAAAACCTAATACAGAAGTACCTATTTTTATGTCGTTTAGATTATACTTATCTCTGGCGACATTCTTAAGTATTAACACCATTTTTTTTAGATCAGCATAAGTCCACGTATCATAATTAATTACCTTGGGTTTTCCTAATTTTTCAAAGCGATCTTTCCATAATTGAATACGTTCCAAAGTAGATCCCGCTAACTGACCCTCGTCTTTTATCCAGCCCCATGCTTTCATATTTTTAGGAAACTTAATTTCCTGATTCAAATCTCCCTGCCATTCCAAGATATAATCACTAATCCAACCAACATTAAGGATAACTCCCTTCCAACCATCAATTCCATTCATAAGTGGATAATAACGATCCCAAAATTCCATGGCAGATTTTTCCATATTACTATGATCAAACCAATAAAGATCGATTTCCAACCACCGATCAGCATGAATCTTATTTGGAGTATTATTATGATCAATTATAGGCTTGCCTAGAATTGAATTTGCTAAGATATTAGTTGACAGAATCAACAAAAGAATATAAAAGTAATGTTTCATAGTTGTCGTTCCTTAATTAATATGTTTTGATCCGAAGAATTTTATCAGGCAGTCCTTCCGCAGAAGCCTTTATCACTATTTCTCCTTTGTTTCGTGAGCTACGGAGAACCATCAAACATTTTCCTTTGTAAGTAGAACGCTTATTCCCTGCCCATTTTTCGTTGCTGAAAATATCTCCGTTTGCGGTTCCAGCCAGATAACCAGCTCCTTCAACCGAGAAATTTATTAATCTGTCAGCATCAGGAACTGTTAAGCCATTTTTATCAATCAGACGAACGTTAATGTACGCCAGATCGAGCCCATTCGCTTTGAGTTTAGTCACGTCAGGTTTTAATGCAATTTCAGTCGGTTTTCCGGCTGTTCTTAATATATGTTCAGCTACAATTACGCCTTTGTTTCGTGCCACAGCTTTTAGTTCTCCAGGTTTATAGGGTACATCCCAATCCATTTTTCCCTGATCACAATCTGTAAGTTTTTTAATTCCCAATGACTTACCATTCAGAAATAGCTCAACTTCTTCTGCATTGGTAAATGTTCCTACCTTTACTATTTTGCTTTTCCAGTTCCAGTGATCACTCATCGGATACCAATCCCATCGCCGGGTATCAGGTTTATCGAACCACTTTTCCCGTGCTCCATCTTCATCATAAACCATGATATGCACCATAGGTTGGTCATTATAAAAGCTTTGATAATAATAACCTACGGGGGTCATCTCGTCCGAAATATCCAGGAAAGAGCGTCCCCAAACCTTTGTTGGCCAAATTGATTCTCCCAGGTAGTCAGTTGCACTCCAGTAATAATGTCCTATTACGTATTCTTTATCAAATTCCAGCCATGAAAACTTTCTATGTTCACAATTCAGATTGGTGCCTGTTTCTGAAGCTATAAACATCAATTGTGGAAATTTTTCGTGATCGGACCGGAACATGTTTTCGGTATAATTACAACTGACTACATCGCCATAAAAAGCCATTTCGGCTGGAAATGAGTTTGTGTAGTACTCATAGTCGTCCACATGTTCCCATTCCTTAACGAATTTTTCCCGGGCTGGAAATAATCCTACCGTAACTTTTCTTGATGGATCCAGAGAATGTGTATATTTCACCATCCGTTTGTATAATCCTACACCGTAATCACTTGCATCAGCAGGTGTTTCAAATTTGGGATCACACAATCCCATTTGTTTAAATGTTTCGTTGCCCATACTCCAAATATAGACGGATGGATGATTGCGGTCTCTTTTAATAAATGTGGCAAGATCTTTTTTCCAGTTTGCTTCAAAAGATTCCTGCCCCCCATAATATTGAGACGTCCATTTATCAAAGGCTTCATCAAATACCAAAAATCCCATCCGATCGGCAACATCCAACAGAACAGGAGCTTGCGGATTATGGCTCAGCCGGATGGAGTTACACCCCATTTTCTTCAGGAGCGTTAATCTGCGTTCATAACCTTTGGCTAATGCCACACTTCCAATACATCCGAGGTCATGATGCATATCACCTCCTTTAGCAATCACTTTTTTCCCATTGACTAACAATCCTTTGTCAGGGGTCATGCTGATTTCACGAATACCAAACGTAGTCTCATATTCATCGAGTTGATTATCGTC
>JAENWH010000378.1 GCA_016650135.1 Peptostreptococcaceae bacterium | reverse complement strand
TGCTCTAGTAATATGTGCTAGAAGCCATCCAAATGCTAGGTAATAATGACTGGTAAAGGCACTAATAACAATTACGGCTACCACTATAATATTTTGAATATAACCAAGTACAATTTGCACTAAAAAAGTGCCTTTATATTGGAGGTTTGCTTCTAGTATCCCCGCAATTGAAGTAAATAATACATAGCAAAAGGTAACTTTCGTAAAAAAGCTGGTTAATCTTGCTGTCTCACCAGAAAACCCACTGGCGAAAATGCTGACAATCTGATCAGAAAAAACGATCCCTATAATCGCCGCAAATATAGAAACAACCATTAATAAATTAATGACTTCGCTTGTAAACTTGCTTCCTGCTTTTTCTCCTTCATTTTCGGTAATTTTAGAAAAAAGTGGCATATAGGCCGTTGCCACGGAGCCAAATATACCACCAAAAATAATCATTGGAATGGCAAATGCCATCACGTAGGAATCCGTAATAAATGTCGCACCAAAAAAATTGGCCATTATCATTTCTCTGACAAAACCAAATGCTTTTGATATTAAAGTAAGTATCGCCATCAGCACAGCAGTCTGTGCCGCTGTTCTCATTGTTTTATTCAAAGGAATAATCTCCAATCATATGTTATATTTTACCATTTCTACCGCCTTATGTCTATGAATTTTCCCAAAGCTAAGGCCTGGTCCATTTTGCGTCATGTTAATACGAAAGCCTTTTCCAATGTTTTTTGATTTTCTAAAATTAAATCCCATATACACCCCCAAAATAAATACAATTACTCTAAATGGTAATCGCTTTAAGATTGTCGTAGCACCACAAGGATCGTTGGATAGCCAAAGAGATAATCATCAGTCTTAACAGTTGTTGGCATACGCATCTCAATCTTCAGGCGTTCTTGATGACGTTTTTCAAACTCCAACATATCCGGAGGCATATTTTTCAAACGCTCTTCATAAAGCTTCTTGTTTTTCTTGTAATGCTGATGCTCAAATGTAGGTTAGTTGTAAGGGAAAGTTAACCTCATCCCTGCATATATTAACATCCCCGTAAATGCCCCGCCAAAGTCAATGAGCGAATCCCTGACCAGTGAATTCCTTCCCGGGACAAAACTCTGATAAAATTCATCAAGATTTGCAATAAGAAGACATATAAAAAGCACATACCCGGCAGACTGTTTCAATTTCATACCGTAAACTTCACTTGTTTTTAAAAGTAATAAGCTCAGCACCAAGTATTCAAAAAAGTGACTGCCTTTTCTGATTAATAAATCAATCTGTTTAAGACTATTCTCATCAGTTATCTCAGTTCCCTGAACTTCTTCTGAAATAGTTTCTGATATCGTAATGCTTCTTTCGCTTGAATTCACATCGGAGGACATGAAAAAGATAAAACAGATCCATAAGATGCAAAGGATAGGCAATATTATTTTTGATCGTTTGTCAGGCATACTTCCCCTTCCTCAATTTCCTTACTGCAGCTATTGATATCACCAAGTGTATCTGATTACCAGAAAAAGCATTATTAGTATATCCGCTGTTATTGGTAATATAAAATAGAAAAAGAACCTAACCTTTTTATTTTCTTCTTTCGCTTTTAAGCCATGAATAAAAAGGTTGCATGATAGCGAAACCGTCAATAAATACAAGGTTAAAGTTAATATATCAATATTTTCATTAATATGATCAATTACCATTAATACCAAAGTGCTTATCGATAAAATCAAACCGACTATCTTTAATATATCCTTCTTACTCATTTTAAAGCCCTTTGCTTTTTCCATCCTATTCACTATCCCTTCACCCAATCATTTTCTTGTTTTTTCAAATCTCTTGCTTTTAAGGAAACCCCGCGTATATATCATAGCCATATTGAGGATTATGGCGGCAACCTTATAGTATCCAAATGATATAAAATCATATGAGTATATTGGCATACTGCCCATTATTATAGAAGTATAACATAAAACGCTCCATGCAATAATTCCAATTATTTCTGCAAGTACTATATACTTCATCGTATTATATTTTTGTTTTATTATGTCTATAAATATTTCACATAAAAAAGCAACAAACATAATTCCACCGGCTGCAATTTCAACTCTGAGTTGCCACTCTTCTGGAAACCCCCCAGAAACTTGAATCAGATATAGAAGTATGAAAATAGAAGCAGCAACCAGAAGGATAACTGAAGTAGCATTTAATTTCAATTTGATTTTTTCCATAATTCCCCTTTTACTCAAACTTTCGTCAAGCACGCTTTACCTTCCGAAGCTAGCACCTTTCCACTGTTGTATCGCCCAATATAATAAATAACTCCAAACCCTGAGATAAACGTCATGATACAAGGAACAATATTGATCCCTCCAGGAACCCCGGGGAACACTTCCATCAGTGATCCCAGCATAAAACCAATAATGAGCATATACGTAAACTGAGGGTGCCTGTTCATCTCCCGTTCCAGAATCCCAGCCGTCAAAAAAGTGCCGGCAAGGACGCCGATTGTCAGAGGCACCAGGAATAATAAATTCATAGATTTGATGGCCATTAAAGTCAAATT
>JAENWH010000275.1 GCA_016650135.1 Peptostreptococcaceae bacterium | reverse complement strand
TAATTTTTCCTTTGCCATTTTATTTCTCCTATATATTAATATTATTTATTCACTTTGATAAATTATATTACAATCAACATAATTGTCAAGCAATCCAACCCAGTTATGTCCTGATCCCGCCTTGGTTTTCCTTTGCTATTCTATTGTTTTTGCATAGATTCCAATGGCACATTCAAGCCGCTTTTTTTCCAGATCGCATCCCAACTTATACGGTTTGTTTATATCCCCACTGATATTGATTGCATTCGCATGGCATCCGCCGCTGCAGTAAAATTTTGCCCAGCAGTTTCTGCAGTCCTCTTTATTATATATACTGGCATTTAAAAATTTATCTCTTTGCTTGTTGGTGATCTCACTGTCAAATAGGTTCCCTATATAAAAATCTTTGTTCCCTACAAACTGATGACAAGGGTAAATATCTCCTTCTGGTGATATGGCAAGGTACTCCGTCCCTGCACCGCAACCTGACAATCTCTTTACAATACATGGCCCCTGCTCCAGATCCACGTTGAAATGGAAAAAGTCAAAGGCTTCCCCTTTGTTCATCTTCTCCATATATAAATCAGTTAAGCGGTCATATTCTTCAAATATTTTGTCCCTGTCTGACTCTTGCAATGCATAAGGTTGCTTTAAATCTGTGACTACCGGCTCTACAGAAACATTTGAAAACCCCAGATTGACTAGATGCTCAATATCTTTTGTAAAATCCAGGTTATTTCTCGTGAAGGTTCCTCTTACGTAATACAAGCCTTCCCTTTTATCAACAAAATCCAAATAATTTTTCGTAATCACATCATAGGTTGGAGACCCGTTAACCGTCTTTCTCATATTGTCATTTACTTCAGGCCTTCCATCGATGCTAAGGATGACATTATCCATCGTCCGATTGATATATTCTGTTTTCTCATCATCTAAAAGAAGTCCATTCGTTGTTATTGTAAATCTAATGTTCTTATTGAACAGTTTTTCCTGTTCCCTGCCGTAATCGACAAGTTTTTTTACCACCTCAAAATTCATTAAGGGTTCCCCGCCAAAAAAATCAATTTCAAGATTTCTTCTGGATCCCGAATTGGCAATCAGATAATCGATTGCTTTTATTCCAACCTCAAGACTCATCAAACATTTGCTTCCTGCAAACGTTCCTTGCTCACCAAAGCAGTAGGTGCAGATCATATTGCAATCATGTGCAACATGAAGACACATAGCCTTAACAACTGAATCCTCATTGTTCTTCATTTGATCCGTTATATAGGAATCATCCGTGAAAAGCATCTCTTGTGCTATCAACTGGCTGACATCTTTTGCTGCAGTAGATTTATCAAGGCTAAATTTTACAAGAGCTTCTTTTGCAGAGCTGTTCTCCAACCCATCAAGAAGTCTGAAAACCTCTTCATCAACCACATGAACTGCTCCGCTGTTTATATCAAGCACCAAAAAAATATCTTTGAATCTAAATTTATGTATCATTGTACCCATCCTTTGTATTTTAAATTAAAAAAACAGCATTCGCTGCTGTTTTTACCCCTAACCGTCTAGAAAACTATCTTCTCTTTGCGTTCTCACACTTTTGGTTAGCAACAGTGCAAGATGTTTTGCATGCTGATTGGCAAGAAGTTTGACATTCTTTACAACCTGCATCACATGCTGTTGTTTTCAGAGTCGGTCTTGCAATTGTTTTAATTTTTTCCATGTCAGCCTCCTGAAGTTTTTAATATTACTTGATTATTATACTACTTTTACGCTGATTGTCAATTGAATTCATCCATATACTCCATCGGGTTAATGCCGTAGATTTGAACGACCTCCAGCAAATCACTGTTTGCCATATCATAGGGTGTGACAAAAATTCCTTTATCACTGTCTATATCAATGCCCAGTTCCTTGTACACATACCAAACCAGGTGAGCACAATGAGTTTTATCGATATTTTCAACATATTTAAATGGAATTCCTGCAAATAAGCCATAAGGTATTCCGTATAATTTACTTTCTGCTGTCTCTTTTAATTTTTTTTCGGCTTCAGATCTGTCAACGCCAATCTGTTCTAAAACATCATCTTTAATCCTAAGTTGTATGAATGTGGGATATTTTTCCCATTTTTTGTAATACTGATATTCAGAATCCTTTCCAAGAACAAGCGATTCCAGGGTTGTCCCTTTTTTGCTGTCAACTACAATAGCCGCGTGTCCATGCCTCCAGCCTAGACTGTGTGTTGAAAGAGAAATAAGTATATCTCCATCTTTCAATCCTTGAATTTCGAATTTGCCTTCTATATTACCCTCAGCGTCTACACTTCGTTCTTCACCTGTTATTATTGTAATCCGGTTACACTCATAGTTGTTTTCCGCGAAAAAATTGTTCTGGTATTTTTTAAGTTCCTCAAGATAATTTTGATTGCTTTCAATAATGCTTTCAATGGAAGATTTTCCCAATCCAGTCTGTAAAAACAATTCTTTATATTCATCCTCTTTTATTCCATCTCCGACAATTGCCTCAATATCCTGTTTTGCATAAGAGGGCGTATAATGACCCTTCTTTTCAATGTTATTTTCCAGAAATAAAATAACAACAGCAGCAACCAGTATTAAAATGGCTGCTGCTATACCTATTTTCTTAATCCCTTTAATACTTTTTCCCCTCATCGCCGCTGCCCTCAAAGTAATTATAGCATTTGAGGCGTTAAATGGCAATTTCAAAAATTGTTGACATTTCAAAAATTGTTGAAATTCCAGAAATTATTAAAAATATATTTAATATTTACTCTTTTTAGTATATGTGGTATGCAGCAGTTCATAAGATTTATGACCATGCGGCTGTCCCAGAAACTCCTCATATAACTCGGTATTAGTATAATTTCATTATATAAATAGTGCTGCTTCATCAAGCAGAGAAAGAGTTAACCTTTTGAACTTAAATAGATGTTGTATTCGCTTAATTCTATATGGAATTCAGGGTGACAATGAAACCCACAAATGGCAAAATATTGCTACTGGTATGCTATTTTCGTTTTTGCACCTCAAAACTGAGCCCGTTGCTAAAAGCCTCTTTTCTATATTTTCCACACTCCATACTAGCGCTGTTTTCAGTCAATCAATGCTTCAGTTTTTTTTAATGGACGGCCTGATAATTCATGCACTGTGTCTGATAATTTACGGGCGTCAGCGATATCATGAGTGACAAGAATAATTGTTTTTTCGGCCTTTTCCCAAACCGCTGCAAGTTGAGGCAAAACTTCACTTTTCAACTTGTTGTCCATTCCTTTGAACGGCTCATCCAATAGAATTATGTCGGCATCATAGGCAAGAGCCCGTCCAATTGCCACCCTTCTCTGCATGCCTCCGCTCAATTCATCCGGCATCATTTCAGCAGCCTCTGACAAATCAAGCTGAGCCAACATCTCCTGTACCTTCAATTTCGATTCCTTAGGTGGGAATTTTGATTTCAAAACAAGTTCGATATTCTGAAAAACGTTCAGCCATGGCAGGAGCCTGTCCTCCTGAAATACATAGGATATGCTTCTTTGACTTATTCCGAATATTTGACCCTTTTCATAGGGTTCCAAACCCGCAATCATCCGAAGTAATGTTGTTTTCCCGCAGCCGGAGGGTCCAATAATGCTGGTGACCTTTCGATCAGCAAAAGATATGCTGAAATCTTCGAATATATATTCTTTTTTGAATTTTTTATATATATGCTT
>JAENWH010000206.1 GCA_016650135.1 Peptostreptococcaceae bacterium | reverse complement strand
TGGTTGCCATAGCGGGAAGTGTCATGATGTTAACGAAAGATCACACCAATATTTCTGTAGTAGATCAAGTGGGCTTTATGATTAAATTCGAAAGGTCGCAAAAGAAATATCCATATAAATATCAAGATGAATGGAGGTGAATTTATGGATGATATGGTTAAAAAATTTAAAAAGATAATGGAAGAAGTCACGAAGATTCTAAGAAATCCAAGTATGATAAATGATTTATTAGATGAGATAAATGAACAAAGCAAAGAAATAGAAGTGCTTAGAGATGGAAAAAACAGTTTAACTGAAACTGTACAAGATCTAAGAGAGCATGCATATTATCTTGACGAGTTAAAAGAAGAACTCTTAAAACAGAAAAATCAAATATCAGGAAGTATTGATCAAATGCTTGATTTGGCAATAAATGCTAATTCAATGTTAGATAACCCAAAAATCTATAATAGACTTGAATTTATTGATCCAGAGGGATGGTGTATCTATAGAGCCAGTCAAGAAATTCTAAACATTGATGTATATAGAGAGTTTATCGTTGAAGACACTATGGGAAGATTTGAAGAATCAGATGGTCATGAGTTAAAAGAATATTTGGAAATTGCAGCGTTTGGAGAGTGTACGTACAAAATCATCAGTGGTATCCATGAAGCTCTGGATACATATGCTATTGATTATAATTCAAAAGAGTACAAAGATTATTTAGATAAGTTGTATCCTCTTGCAATTCATAAGCTGATTGATAAATTGCACAACGAAGAACCATCGGTAAAGTTACAGTTTTTACTACAACAGATGGAGTATTCAAATCAAGAAACAAAAGTAGAAAATGCTGAGAAAGTATTGAAATCAGATTATAAGATAAATGAAGATTTTATGGAGAATGAAACTACTGAGGTGGATGATGAAGAAATGGAAATTTAGCATACTTTTGATGATATTTGCTTTAGTAAGTATGGTACTGATAATGATAATGACGGTATTTAGTGAATATACTTTGATGATAAAAGGTGTTTTATTTGCTGTAATTTTAATTGTTGCAGGTTATATCGATATTAAGACAAGGACGATTCCTGATTGGATTCATGTTTTGATTATGTTGGTAGCGCTTATCAAAATAGATCTATTTGATTCACTAATTGGGTTAGTTTTAGTTCCGCTGCCTTTTTTCATGGTGGCATGTTTTAAAGAAAATAGTATTGGTGGTGGTGATATTAAGCTAGTGGCTGCGTGTGGATTTTTCCTTGGATTACCATATGGGTATTTGGGTTGTGTGTTGGGTCTTCTTGTGGCTGTGATTAGTAATGCGATATATTATGAGTTAAATAAAAAAAGTAAGGATATTGGATTCGCTCTCGCTCCTTATCTAGGAATTGGTTTTATTTTTGTATACACGGTAAAAAATATAATGGTATAATACAAGTACATAAATTGTTTGAAAATAATTGGTTTAGTGTGTTTTACTATTAGAAGTCAAAGGAGAAATGTGATATGCAAAAGCTAGTTTTAAACCTTGAAAATTGCTATGGTATAAAGAAAATGAATCACACTTTAGATTTTAGTCAGAATAATATCTCTGTTATATATGCACCAAATGGAACAATGAAGACGTCTTTTGCTAATACGTTTAAGGATTTATCCAATGGAAAAATACCATCAGATCGTGTTTATGGATTAACAACAGTGTGTGATGTAAAGAATGAAAGTAATAATCCTATAGATGTAGAATCAATACTGGTAATATCATCTTTTGATGAATCGATGACTAAAGATCAAGGTAAACTAATGGTAGATTCAAGATTACAAGGAATGTACATGGAATTACATAAGGATCTCATTGATGAAAAAGAAAATTTGTTTAAAAATGTAAAAGAACAATTAGGCTATAGTGCAAGATCAAAATTTGATATAGAACAATCGATTAGTAGCGATTTTAATAAACAGGTAAAAGAAATATACGAAACATTAAAGGCTGTTAAAAATTTACTTGAGAGTGGTACTTCTAAAAAGTTCAATGTGTCAGATGTTAATTATAGTGTTCTATTTGATCCCAAAGCATTAGTCTTTTACAAGAAGGATAGTAATTCTCAATTGATTAAGCAATATACTGATAAGTACGAAGAACTTCTAGAAAAGTCAAAATTTCTTAGTAAAGGTGTATTTGATCATAGGAATTTTAGTAATGTTGCAAATAATTTAAAAGAGAATGGTTTTTTTGAAGCAAATCATCAAGTGGTGATAAAAAATAAAGAAGGAAGTGAAGAAACTCAAGTAGTTAGTGAAGAAGCTCTAATTAAGTTGTTGGATGCTGAGAAAGAAGCAATACTAAACAATGGTGAAATAAAAAGAATTTTTGAAAAAATTAGCACAGAAATTAATGCTAATAAGGAAACCAAAGAATTGAATGCTGAGCTAATGAAACATCCTGAACTTATTATTGAGCTTGAAAACATTGAAGAGTTCAAAAAGAAAGTTTGGATAGAAGCATTTAGAGATAATTTGGAATTTTTAAATAGTCTTGTTGTAAAGTACGATGAAACTTTCGAGAAATTAAAAGAAATATCACTAGAAGCTCAACAACAAGAAACTAAATGGAAAAAAGTTTTGTCAGTATTCAAAGAGCGATTTCACGTTCCATTTACAATAGAAGCGAGTAATCAGGTTGATGTTATTCTTCATAACGTACTCCCAACATTTGAATATAAATTTATACAGAAGGGTGAAAACCATAAACAAATAGAAGAAAAAAGCTTAATTGGTATCTTGAGTACGGGTGAGAAGAGAGCATATTACTTGTTAAATTTAATATATGAGGTTGAAATACGGTTAAACGAAAATAAATCAACACTCTTAATCTTAGACGATATTGTGGATTCTTTTGATTATAAAAACAAGTATGCAATTATTGAATACTTGAATGATATTAAAGATATGTGCGACCAAGATGGTAATAAATTATTCTCAATTATTGCACTAACCCATAATTTTGATTTTTATAGAACTGTTGGATCAAGATTAGCTAATAGCAATAATTGCTTTATTTCTGCTGAAGCAGAAAGTGGAATTGAGTTGACTCCAAGCCAATACATAAAGAACTATTTTAGTCATGTTAAAAAGCAATGTTTAGCTAATGTGGATTCTTTTATTATCACAGCAATCCCTTTTGTTAGAAATTTAATTGAGTACACATTTACTAAAGAAGATGCGGAGTATGAAGATTATGTTAAACTCACAAATTTGCTGCATGTAAAAAGAGATAGCTACACAATGAAAATCGGAGAGTTGCAAGAAATTTACAATAAATATTGGCTTAATGGTAAAGGCAATTTTGCCGCAAGCAAAGTAAAGGAAACTGGTGAGGCATTTACTGTTTTTGAAATTCTTAATGATGATGCAAATAGGATTTCAAATGATCCAACAATGTATAATAAGGTTAATATTGAAAATAAAATCGTTTTGTCTATAGCTATCAGATTAAAGGCAGAAGAGCTAATGATAAACCAAATAAAATCATTTGCTCCACAAGGCGAAGAAATCATTACAAGTATTCAAAGTGGAACTAGTCAAACAGGAAAATTATTCAAGGAATACAAAAAACATTTAACCCTATTCGCAAATGATTATACAAAACAATTAGAAAAAGTAGTTATGATGACACCTGAGAATATTCATATTAATTCATTCATGTATGAGCCTATACTTGATATGCAGTGTATTCATCTAGTTGATTTATATAAAGAACTAGCTTAAAACAGTGATTCAAAATATAAAAAGTAATCTCTTGCTATTTGGTCGTAGCAAGAGATTTTTTTATACAAAAAAACAAGGAGGAACACAAAAATGAAAAACATCTTAAGAAACAGAACCATCCTAGGGATAGCATGCATAGCGCTATCCCTTATTATTTGCTTTGGATTGACACCGCTTTTCAATGATGCAATTGGAGCAAAAATCAATGTTGTACGAGTAACAGAAAATATTACGAAGGGAGAACTAATCACTACTAAAATGCTTCAAACAGTGGAAGTGGGAGGTTTTAATATGCCAGATGCGGTACTGAAAAATCCAGATAGCCTCATAGGCAAATATGCAAAAGCAGACTTGTACAAGGGAGACTATGTCTTAAATACAAAGATATCAGAGATCCCCCTTACAAACTATGAATATCTAAATGATTTCAACGGTACAGAACGAGCAATTTCGGTTAGTATTAAAAGCTTTGCTGCTGGACTTTCAGGAAAACTTGAACCAGGAGATGTTGTATCTATCATAGTTTCGGACTTTGGAGAACTAAAAGAGACGGTAAATCCAATTGAGCTTCAATATGTACAAGTCTTAGCTGTAACAGCTGGCACAGGGCTTGATACAGATGAATACGAAAAAAATAATGAAGCTGTCGAAGAGGATAAAGAACTCCCATCAACACTTACACTAAAAGTTTCTGCAGAGCAAGCCAAATTACTTGCAGAACTTGAAGTGAAGGGGAAAATTCATG
>JAENWH010000389.1 GCA_016650135.1 Peptostreptococcaceae bacterium | reverse complement strand
TTCCAAACCCGCAATCATCCGAAGTAATGTTGTTTTCCCGCAGCCGGAGGGTCCAATAATGCTGGTGACCTTTCGATCAGCAAAAGATATGCTGAAATCTTCGAATATATATTCTTTTTTGAATTTTTTATATATATGCTTTACTTCTATCATCATATGCCCCCTTTTTCCCCTTATGAAGAATCCCATTGACAATTTTCTCAAAAGCCATACTTAGTGCCACGATGGCTATAATCCAAGCAAAAAGGGACTCCGTATCCAAATACACTTTGGCATTCAGCAGGTTATATCCCATTGAAAATGTAGGGCTTGCAAGGACTTCAGCCGCTACAACGGTTTTCCAGGATAATCCTGTTGTCAGGCTCAATGCGGCTTTGATATGGGGAGCAACAAAAGGAATGTAAATTGATCGAACCAAATCTCTTTTTCTAATACGATAAATCTGACTCATTTCTATGTAATCTTTGCTAAGGCTTTCAACCCCTGTCAATATATTTGTATAAACAATTGGATAACACATGAGAAAGCATACAAAAATAGGTACATTCCCAGAAGGTAGCCATAATAGCGCAAAAATAATAACAGCCATAACTGGTGTGGATTTAAGGATGTTAACAGCAAAACCCATAATATCTTTAACAATAAAAAGCAGGTGGGCAGCAATCGCCGTGCCGAGGCCTGCAGCAAAAGATATGATAATGCCTGCAATCACGCGAGACATGGTTGCTGACACATCCTGATAGAATCCCTGGGTCATCAGGAGCTGACTGAGTGTAACGAAGGTATCCGCCGGAGAAGGCACAATGACATCTTTCCCAATGATAACGTAAACAATCTGCCATACCAAAAGCCAGAATATCAGAATAAGCGCACTTTTTGTTTTACTTGATTCCTTTAAAATAGAAATTATCATCCGGCATTGTCCCTCCGATAGATTTAGGATCCATAGCACTGATTATTTCATAAAAGCTTATCAAGTCTGCTTTTCCATCCTGAGCAGAGATAAACACAATATTACATTGTGGAATAGCCTTCTCTGCAATAAGCGCATCGGGTATAATACCATATTCCGACACGAGACTGGCTGACGCCTTGACATCAGAATTTACAAAATCCACAGATGCAGCATAATCCTTAAGAAAAATTGCCAGATCTGCTTCTCTGTCTTCAACAAAAGACTTTTGGGCAATCAGTACACCCATTGGAAGTTCCATCTTCTGAGATGTTTTCCACTCGACATTCATATCCACTGCAATCCTGACTTTTGGATTTTTTTCTGTGACTATCGTCGTAAAAGGCTGTGGAAGCATTGCGATTGTACCTTCTTTTGCCATCAGCGTTGAAGCCACGTCTGTATGATTCATCAACCAGTTCACTGTCAAATCCTTTTGGGGATCCAATCCTGCATTTACCAGCAGCTGATTCAGAATAAACTCTGGCGTTCCACCCTTTCCACTCGCTACAATAGTTTTGCCTTTCAAGTCACTTATATCGGTTATTGTCTCACCGTTCTCCACGATATAAAGAACACCTAAGGTATTGACACCAATCAGCACTATATTACCTTCTAATTTATTATACAGCACAGCTGCCAGATTTGATGGCACCGCTGCAACATCTACTTCCCCGGATATTATTTTACCAACCACTTCATCCGGACTTTGATACAACGTCACCTGATATTTATCGGGGTCTTCCAGCAACTTAACCATCCCGATACCTGTCGGTCCGTTAAGACTGCCAATTTTTACAGGTGCAGTCAGCAGCTCTTCAGTTTTAGGAGCGCAGCCTGTAAACATCCCTGTCATAACAAGTGATAGTATTAACACACTGATTAAAGTTCTTTTTTTCATTTTTTATTTTTTAAACTGACTCCCTTTTGAGGAATTTTCAGTTTAATCTCCTCTCTTGATAATTATTTATCATATCATGTAGTTAAAATTCATTCAATCCTTTTCGGCAATTAATTTCTAATTTATGTTAATTGTTTCACATTATACTAATGTACTAATTATACTAAAAACACCAACATGAACAACAGCAGCCAAACTTATAACGGCTGCTGCTGTTTCTGTTGTTCCATTTGTCATTCACAATTTTACTGTTTGTCTCAATTGACTATTCCAGTTCGTATCTTGCACTTCTTTCTATCTCAGTTAAAGTAATCATTGGCAGTCTGAAAATATCTTCTGTTTCAAATCTTACCACAGCATTTACTGCTGGAATGCTCTCGACATTTTTAATGTTGTACCCAATGTTGTCATCTTCAAATGCTAAACTGCATGACAACGTCCCTTTAAGCTTAGTCTTTTCTTTTACATACTTAATGTATTCATCAGCATAACTTTGACCCGCTTCATAATTGAATACAATTCTTCCCTCTGCATACTCTTCATCTACAATCAGCGTCGCTGCACCAGCTGCACACTCTTCAGCCGTGAATTTCAGGAATGCCTGTTTCCGTACGAAATTTTCCATATCCCCCTGATAGCTTA
>JAENWH010000072.1 GCA_016650135.1 Peptostreptococcaceae bacterium | reverse complement strand
GCAAAGACTAAAGTTTTGTCACTTTTTCTTTACTGGGTTCATTCTATGCTAAAACTTCTACTTTGAAATGGGTTCAGTATTTTACTTTCCCCATGGGTGCCTTGCAGTGTAGTACAATAGGGCTTTTAAAACATTTTCCCATACGTTTGAACCTTAAGAGGCTGTTTGATTTTAACGCCTCTTTTTATTTTGATTAAAAATGTTTTAAACTCCTTAATATTATATCACAATGCGAATATTTGTACTGTCACTTTTTTCATATCCTTCTTACCCTCCTCACTTGATTCCCTTATTTATGGTTCATTTTCCTTCTAGCATATATGCTTTAGTACAATTTCATATGCTTCGGTTTGTTGTCAAATTCATAAAACTCCGAGGCAAGATGGCCAATCAGAATTTCTATCTTCCGTCATTATAGCTGGCAAATTCTCGTTACGTCTCCAGCCCCGATATAGATAGCATTTTACCTTAATACTGGTTAGATCAAGTAGAATGCAACGGTTTATGCTCCCACATGAGCCTCCAGAATCTCTTCTGAGACATTTTATTTTACGTCTTGGCCTTTTCGATTCTCATCATTCTGACCAAATGGAGAGGTTCCTAAACTTCCACTTTATGGTGTGTATCCATCTAGTTATGATCTTACTGTCACTCAAAATCGTTCAATTTCATGGGTTTTTTGTCCCTCGATAGGATTCCTCAAAATTGCATAGAATAGTATGTACTGAAAATGCAGATAAATAATCAGTGTTCAAAATAACAAGAAAGGAGATTCCACTATTATGCCAAAATCTGAGTCAAGCTATGAAATCTTAAAGTTAATTGAAATTCATATTTACAAAACGTTGTTAGAAGAAAATCTAATAACACTAAAACAATATCAAAAATTATTGCAAATAGCCTGAAAACAAACACTTACATGTAGCACTGCTACTATGAGATTGTTTCATGCACCTTACGAAAGGAAGAACGTATGGGAAAAAATATAAATGTCAAAAGCCCCATCAGAGTTGCTGTTTACTGCCGAGTTGCAACCAACCATTTGAATCAGCAGAATTCAATTGAGGCTCAAAAAAAACCCTTGATTAAACTAATAAATTCCAACCCCAACTGGGAGTTAGTGGCGATTTATTCTGACCAAGGTCTTTCAGGAATCTCTACAAAAGAAAGCGTCCAATTCAATAAAATGATTGTGGATGCAAATGTTAACAAAAAAATCGATCTTATAATTACCAAAGATGCTAGTAGATTTTCCAGGAATACTTTGGACATGCTTACCCACATAAGAGAATTGAATTCCAATAATGTTAATGTCTTTTTTGTCAATGAAAAAGTTAGTGCCATGGAAACATATGGTGGGTTTAGGCTTAAATTAATGGCATCCTTCGCACAAGCTGAACGCCGAATCAAAACTATGAGATCTTTAAATCAATGAAAATTTCTATTTACAAAACTTTGTTAGGAGAAAATTTAATAACTCTAAAACAATATCAAAAATTATTATAAATAGCTTGAAAACACGCAGTTACATGTTACACTACTACTAAGAGATTGTTTTCATGCACCTCACGAAAGGAGAGGACGCATGAACAAAAATGAAAATATCAAAATTCCCATCAGGGTCGCCGCTTACTGCCGAGTTTCAACCAACCATTCAGATCAGAGGAATTCTTTTGAGGCTCAGAAAAAATTCTTCGCCGAGCAAATAGATACCAACCCCGACTGGGAGCTGGTGGCGATTTATGCGGATCAAGGTCTGTCTGGAACTTCCACAAAGGGAAGAATCGAATTCAAAAATATGATTATCGATGCAAATGTAAACAAAAAAATTGATCTTATAATTACCAAGGAAGTTAGTAGATTTGCTAGAAATACTCTGGATACGCTAACCCACGTCAGAGAATTAATTTCAAATGGTGTTAATGTCTTTTTTGTCAATGACAACATTAATACCATGGATAAAGACGGTGAATTTAGGCTTACATTAATGGCATCCTTAGCGCAAGATGAAAGTCGAAGGATATCAGACCGTGTAACTTGGGGAATGGATCGCAGAATGGAAGATGGCTTTGTAATGGGTAACCGGGCATTTGGTTTTAACCTTAAAACCGGAGTACTAAGTATCAATGAAGAAGAGGCTGAAATTGTACGCTTAATCTTCCACAAATACCTACACGAGGGTAAAGGTCAGCTTGCTATTGCAAAAGAGCTTATATCATTGAATATCCCTACACATGGATATGTTAAAAAGTGGTCCAAGACAATTGTCTCCAGAATACTATCTAACGAGAAATATGTTGGTGACTTAAAGTCTAAAATGCATTATACCCCTGACTTTCTAAACCACAAAACAGTTCCAAACAAGGAAGAGAATATACTCTTTTTTTCTGAACATCACAAGGCTATAATCGACAGGCAAACATGGTTGCTTGTTCAAGAAGAACTAGATAGAAGACGCTCGCTTAGCACACTGAAAACTCATTATTCGAACAGATACTGGGCTTCCGGCAAAATTGTTTGTGGCGAATGTGGAACCTTTTGTGTATCGCGAAACAGATACAATAAGGATCATACTTTTACTAGATTCTGGTATTGTAAAGAAGCCTATACTTATGGCAAGAAAGATCTTGTCGATTTATCAAAAGACTGGGGATGTAATGGAACACTTATCAATGATACTGCTCTTCTTGGATGCATTCAATTTGCGCTTGAGAAAATCACTTTGAACAAAAGCGCATTACTTCAAGTAGTATCAAAAAAACTTGAATCAGTTTGTTTAATCTCAGATTTGGACAATAATTTGAGTCAAAATGAGTATCAAGTGAATAAGGCAATCGAAAAAAGAACTCGGCTGATCGATTTATTTCTTAACGGAACTATTGGCGAAGAAGAATTGAGCCAGATGAAAGAGAGATATACAAAAGAAATAAATGCTCTTACCAAACACCGAGAAAGGCTTATTCATGAATCAAATGTCCTTGAATCATCAGCAGATAATTTTTCAAAGCTCCTTGATAGAGCTCATGCTATTTTAAATCAAGATAGTTGCAATGAAAGGCTTTACCGCGATATTGTGGATAAAATAGTTTTATCCTCTAACCACAATATCGATATCTACTTTAAAAATTATTCCGAGCCAAGTCAATTGCATTTCACAACCAAAGGTAGAAAATCAACCTACCGAGTGGAATGCATAGAACGCGCTCCTAAAGAGTTGGCATTTTAGAACAAAGACTGTACCATAAAGCAAAGCCCACGAATTTCAATATTCATGGGCTTTTTTATTTTTATATTGTTGTAACTTGCCATCATCACTTTGGATTCAACAAGTGCATAAGTGGTAATTGAAGTCATTGTTATATCAAAGATAACAACATACAAATGATTTGGTATTATTAAATCTGGTCCACGTACTTTTGAATATCCGATGCATTATTGTATTTTTGTACCAAATCACCTAGCACAACTAAAGTTGGAGCCTGACGCACACCATACTTTTTGGCCATTTCCGGGTGTTCATCAGCATAAATTTTTTCAAAAGGCACTTCCGCATCTTCAAGAATTGAAGTTGCAATTATACAGTTGGGACATGTTTTTGTTGCAAATAAAAGCAAATTATGACTTGATTTACCTTTAATCTCTTCATTCAAAATAATTACTTCTTCCAGTTTTTTTTCATCTTGTTTAATTGTCATTACAGCACAATTAACATCATATATTTTTCTATCTTTATATTCCTGCGTTTTCCCATCATTCCAATTCTGTACAGGTCGATAATAACCTGTAATTCGGCTGTATACTTCAGTTACACCTCCGCATATTGGACAAACAAACTCTTCGCCGGCCAAATATCCATGTTCCTTACAGATAGAGTATGTCGGCGATAAAGTATAATATGGCAGTTTATAATTTTCCGCGATTTTTCTCACCAAGGCTGCTGTACTTTGCCAATCTGGCAGTTTTTCTCCCAAAAAAGCATGGAATACTGTTCCAGAGGTGTATCGTGTTTGCTGCTCGTCCTGAATATCCAGTGCTTCAAAAACATCATCAGTAAATCCAACTGGTAAATTTGAGCTGTTAGTGTAATAAGGTGTTTCACCCGTTTTAGCCGCGTTAATAATATCTTTATAACGATCAAGGTCATGCTTTGCCAACCGATATGTAGTTGATTCTGCGGGAGATGCTTCCAAATTAAACAAATCTCCATATTCTTCCTGATAGTCAGATAATCTATCTCTCATATGGTTTAACACTTCAATACTAAACGCTTGTGTTTTCTCATGTGTCATATCTAAACGAAGCCAATTTGCATTCAGTCCTACTTCATTCATACCAATTAAACCAATTGTAGAAAAATGATTATCAAATGAGCCTAAATAACGTTTTGTATATGGATATAACCCTTCATTTAACATTTTTGTTATAATAATACGTTTTGTGTTAAGACTCCTTGCGACAATATCCATCATCTTATCTAAACGTCGGTAGAAATCCTCTTTATCTTTTGCAAGATATGCAATCCTTGGTAAATTAATAGTTACTACCCCAACGGATCCCGTGCTTTCTCCACTTCCAAAAAATCCACCTGATTTTTTTCTTAATTCTCTTAAATCCAATCTTAGTCGGCAGCACATGCTTCTTACATCATTTGGTTCCATCTCGCTGTTGACATAATTTGAAAAATAAGGTGTTCCATATTTTGAAGTCATCTCAAACAACAACCGATTATTTTCTGTGTCAGACCAATCAAAATCCTTTGTAATTGAATATGTAGGTATTGGGTATTGAAAGCCTCTTCCGTCAGCATCACCCTGTATCATAATTTCAATAAAGGCTTTGTTGACCATGTCCATTTCTTTTTTACAATCTTTATATTTAAAATCCATTGCCTTACCACCAACGATGGCCGGAAGTTCTGCCAAGTCTGCAGGAACAGTCCAATCCAAAGTAATGTTAGAAAATGGAGCTTGTGTACCCCAACGACTCGGCGTATTAACGCCATATATGAAGGATTCTATGCATTGTTTTACTTCTCGATAACTTAAATTGTCAGCCTTAACAAAAGGTGCTAGATAGGTATCAAATGATGAAAATGCTTGCGCTCCAGCCCACTCGTTTTGCATAATTCCCAAGAAGTTAACCATTTGATTGCAAAGAGTACTCAAATGCTTTGATGGAGAAGACGTAATTTTTCCAGGAACCCCACTTAATCCCTCTTGAATTAATTGTTTTAAAGACCACCCTGCGCAATATCCAGTAAGCATAGAAAGATCATGAATATGTATGTCTGCATCACGATGCGCATTAGCAACTTCTTCATCATAAATCTCAGATAACCAATAATTAGCTGTAATCGCACCGGAATTACTTAAAATCATTCCGCCAACAGAATAAGTCACAGTTGAATTTTCCTTAACACGCCAGTCTGTCACGTGTACATAACTATCAACAATTTCTTTATAATCCAAAATCGTAGACTTCATGTTTCGAATTTTTTCTCTTTGCTTACGGTATAAAATATACGCCCTTGCAACATCTATATATCCAGCTTCACCAAGCACTGCTTCGACGCTGTCCTGAATATCCTCTACCTGAACCATATCGTTATTAATTTTCGGTTCAAAATCCGCCGTAACCTTCAATGCCAGAAAATCTATTATGTTTGGAGTGTACTGTTTATTCTGTGCTTCAAATGCCTTTGTAACGGCCTCACTTATTTTGCGAATGTTGAATTCAGTGATTTGACCATCTCTTTTTATAACCTGATACATAATGGTTCTCCTTTGCAAAATGATTCTTAATAACGGTTATTAACACGATATCACAGCAGTATTCCCTTGTCAATTGAGTATCACATATATAGTGCTATATTTTGATATTAATTTTAAATTACGCAAGATATAGTTTAAACGCCTCTTAACATAATACCTGGAATATCTGAAGATAAAAGCTCTTGAAACTGTTTCATTTCGCTATCATTATAACCGCTTAAATCATTTTCAATTAAATTTCCAGAATCCACGAAGCTCTGTAAAAAATACCTTTTTGTGCCATGAATCCACTTCCCTATTTGTATCAAATCTTCTGTCTTATGAAATTTTCTAACTAAGGTAGTACGAAATTCATATTCAACGGGGTTATTAAGAAGATATTCCACACTCGTCTCAATACATTTTGTGTCAAAAGATGGAACCCCAATAGTAACGCAATATTTTCCAATGGAATTTTTGATATCCATAGCCACATAATCCACCAATTTTTTTTCTACAATTTTTTGAAGCAAATCAGGGAATGCTCCATTAGTATCCAGTTTAATTAAATATCCCATTTCTTTGATACTTTTAAGAAAATATTCCAAATCAGGTTGCACCAAAGGTTCACCACCACTGATGCAAACTGCCTCCAGCACATTTTTTCTTTTTTTCAAGAAAGAAAAAACCGAATCTATATCTATACTGTCAATTACCATCTGCTCAGGAAGCACTAAAGATGCATTATGACAAAAGGGGCAACGAAAATTACACCCACCTGTAAAAATAGTGCAGCTGACTTTTGTCGGATAATCCAACAAGCTAAGTTTTTGTAATCCTTGGATATTCATTGGTTAAACCTTTCCTCAATATATTTTTCTGCAGAAATTGCCGCAATGGCCCCGTCTGATACTGCCGTCACAATCTGGCGAAGCTGCTTTTTCCGAACATCACCTGCAACAAAAACTCCCGGTACATTCGTATTCATATTTTCGTCTGTAATCAGATATCCTGAGGCATCCATATTTAAAATGCCTGCAAATAATGTTGTCATAGGATTATGCCCTATAAATACAAACAGCCCCATGGTTCCATCTTCTTCCGGCGCGTCTATAACCACAGAATCACCAGTCAGAGTGTTTTTCACCTTAATCCCTGTGAGTTCTTCATCGCCATAAATTTCTTCGACAACATAATTCATCAAATAATAAATTTTTTCGTTTTCTGCCGCCTTTTGTATGATTGATTTCGCTGCTCTAAAAGCATCGCGCCTTTGTATTAATGTTACTTTGCGTGCAAACTTTGTAAGATATATTGCTTCTTCCAAAGCTGTGTCTCCGCCTCCGACACAGTATACTTCAAGATCCTGATAAAAGTCTGCATCACAGGTTGCACAATACGAAACACCCATACCAACAAGCTTTGCCTCACCTGGGCATCCAATCTTCTTTGGTGTTGATCCAACTGCGACTATAACTGTTTTCGCATGATAAATGGCTCCACTTTGAGTTTCAATTGTTTTCACGTTACTTGAAAAGTCAATATTTTTAACGCCGTCTTTATAATGCTCTGCCCCGAATTCATCGCACTGTTTTATAAGTCGCTTAACAAGACTCGGCCCAGTTTCATTATCAACAGATCCGGGATAATTTGCAACTTCATTTGTTGTTAGAATTTGGCCACCTAGCAGTCCCTTTTCAAGAATTACAGTTTTAAGCCTTCCCCTTGCTGCATAAAGACCGGCAGCAAGACCAGCTGGACCTCCACCAATTATTACAACATCATATAGTTTTTCCATTATTCCCTCCAATTATATTTCTATTGGCAGTGCCTTGTTTTATTTTGGTAAGATTACGATAAATGTCGATCCCAATCCTGATTGACTCTCAACCATAATTTCATATTGACACAAATCAAGTATACGTTTAACAAGAGCAAGTCCAAGACCATTTCCTTCTGTAAATCCACTCTTCCGTTATAGTTTAATCGAACATTAAAATCACCTTTTGCTACATGTGTTGTGGCATGGCTGAAATCGGAAATAGGTTTCAGTACTTTTCTGCCTACAAAAAGAGTAATTGCCGTCCCTATTGCAATACT
>JAENWH010000283.1 GCA_016650135.1 Peptostreptococcaceae bacterium | reverse complement strand
GTGCAACCAAAGGATACAACCCTAAAAAGTTAGGCAATCGTTGTTATAATATCCAGTTTGCCTTCTGTGACGAACTAAAAGCATACATCACTGGATTCGTGAGAAGTGGCAATACCTACACGGCAAACGGTGCAGCAGAAATAATAAAAGAAATCGTAGCCAACATCAAAACAGACAGATGGCTCTTTCTCATATTGTGTGGAATCAACCACTAGTTATTATTAACATTTATGGAGATTTAGAAAGAGAATTAAGCAAATGCTTTTGGTAAATCAAACTCTAAATCACTGCATACTAAATAGACCATACTTATGAAATGCTTGGTAGTTCCGTAACCTCGAGCTTTTCGCTTAACAGATTGAATAATGCTATTTATTCCTTCTAGAACGCCATTTGTAATTCTAGAAGTTGTGTATCTCAACACACCATCCCAATGTCGTTTGACAAAATATGCTGCATCTATCATGGGTTTTAATTTACTATGAGTAGCCCAATAAAACCACTTTTTAAGATGAGCTTCTGCTACTTCGGAATCTGTAATCTCATAAAATTCTTGTAGACTTAACTTGATATTGTATGCTCTCAGTGTTTTAGTATTTGATTTTGAAAGAGGAATCATTTGTTCAGTTTGTTTGGCAGTTAAATTTTCAGGATTCTTAAGCCAAAGATATCGAGTGCCCTTCAAAAAGGCGTTATATAGAGATTCTGCCCGTCTCACTCGATCTACGTCCTCGTTGATTCGCTTTATTACGTGAAATTTATCGAATGTGATATCTGCATCAGGAAAATGAGTTTTCGAGCCACTGATAAAAGCTGGAGACATATCGCAACTTATATTTTTTATGGATGATACTGCTCCACCGTGATTTTCAAGTGCAGTTTTAAAAGATTTAATGGTTGATGCATCTTTTCCTTCTGTTGCAAACAATACTTTTGATTTAGCCAAATCAACAAAAAGCGTTATGTAGTCATGACCACGTTTATTTGAAGTTTCATCTACCCCAATATTTACAACGTTGCTGAAATCAATCGATTCATAAGATACCGATACATAGTGATCAATAATACGCCATAATCGATCACTATTAACTCCAATCATGGATGCAACTGCATTTACAGGCATGTTTCTAACCAGCATCATAACAAAAGCTTCAAACAACAATGTAAAACCAGAACCCTCACGCGTCCAAGGTACATCAATTTGTTTCACACCATGTTCACCACAATTGCATCTTGGAACCTTGCAATGAATGAAGGCCTTGTATTGAAAGAAGTTAAGATGTCTCCAAGTGCGATCTTTAGAATCATGAGCCATGCACGCTTTGTCACAAACAGGACAATTTACTTTGCTTCTTTTTATTTTAGCAATGTAAATATCAAGTCGGCTTTCGTCAATATCAAATTTTACATCTGTCACTTTCCATGGACTTTGTAAACCAAGAGCGCTAGTAAATAAATCTATTTGATTAAACATTTTTGTTCCTCCAATTCATAAGTAAATCACTTGTGAAAAAGTATATCATAATTGGAAATTAAAATGTATAATTCATAACTTAATCAAAAGCTAAATCCACACAATATGAGAAAGAGCCTAATAATATATATGTATAAACTTATCCACAGGCTGGATTTTAACAAACCCACCAACTGCAAGGGTTAATTTTTTCACAAACCCAATGTCGGATGCTTATAATGGGCTTAAACCAATTCAATCCCTCTTTCAAATGCTTTGATATTCATGTCAAAAAAAGATGGTTTTACATTTTCCTTAATGATTTTTTTCCAGTCAATATTTTCAAGACCCATTAGTTTGACGGTTGCACCAAGGAGAATCATATTCATAACCTTGCCATTTCCAAGTTTGTCAGCTTCCCCTGTCGCATTTATTACTTTTGTAGATGCCGCTTTACATATTTCATCTAATATGTTTTCAGAGTATTCCTGCATTCCCATAATAACAGGCATAGGGTTGATTTCATGGTCATTCACGACAATTTTTCCTCCAGGCATAAGGTATTCAAGCCATCTTAATGCTTCCATTTTTTCAAAGGCTACTAATAAATCGGCTGCCCCCTTTTCAATAACTGGAGAAAAAACCTCTTCCCCATATCTGATCTGGGATGAAACAGAACCGCCTCTTTGGCTCATTCCATGAATTTCGCTCATCTTAACATCATAACCCTGTTCCATAAGTCCTATCGTCAGCAGTTTGCTGGCAAGTATTGTCCCCTGTCCGCCAACACCAACAAGTAAAATATTTTTAGTCATATTATTTATCCTCCTTTGATATTGCATCCTTAGGGCAAATTTGTGCACAAACTCCACAACCTACACATTGAAGTCTGTCTATTTTCGCCTTTTGAGTATCTTTATCAATGGCTAATGCCGGGCACCCGCCTTTTAGACAAAGTTTGCAATTGATACACAATTCAGGATCCACAATATATTTCTCTTTAAATGGGTTTTCAAATTCCTCTTTTTCAGCTTCAGTTAATTTCTTTAAAACACAAGGCCATCTTGTAATAATTATGGAAGGTTCATCTAAAGATAATGCCCAATCCAGGGTCTCCCTAACCTTTATAATGTCATTAGGGTCAATTACCCTAATATTCTTGGCACCCAACGCCTTACATATTTCTTCTATATCCATAATTGGCGCCTGACTCAAATCAGCATGTCTCCCAGAACCCGGGTTCTCCTGATGCCCAGTCATCCCTGTAATTCTATTGTCAAGAATCACATTTACTGTTCTGCTCCTGTTGTACAGAACCTCTATAAGTGAATTTATTCCCGTATGAAAGAAGGTTGAATCTCCTAAAACAGAGACCACTCTCATATCCGTGCCCATTCTGTCAAAAGCCTTTTGAGCACCATGTCCTGCACTTATGCTTGCTCCCATACAAATATTGAAATCCAGTGAATTATATGGAGGCGCAAATCCTAATGTATAACAGCCTATATCTCCAGCAACCATTACATTTTTTCTCTTGCCCAATTCATAGAAAAGTCCTCTGTGTGGGCATCCGGCACATAATGTAGGCGGTCTGTTCACAACATGTTCTCTGCTGTGTTCTATCACTTCATTTGTATCACCAAAAACCGCAAGTCTTATTACATCAGAAGTAAGCTCTCCATATGTCGGAAAGGTATTTTTGCCGAAGCACTCAAACCCAAGGATCTTAACTTCTTCCTCTATAATGGGATCATCTTCTTCAATAATATATATTTTATCTAAATCCTTACAAAAGTTTTTCATCATATTAATTGGATGCGGGTACGAAAAACCAAGCTTTAAATAAGCCACATCATTCCCGAATACTTCTTTTGCAAAGGAATATGCCATCCCGCTTGATATAATTCCGACCTTCTTGCCCTTATTTTCAACTGTATTAAAAGTTGATTTATCCGAAGCCTCAGCCAGTTTTTCCATTCTTACTTCAAGTTTAGCTCTTAAGCCTTTAGCATTGGCAGGAACTGTCACATATTTTTTAACATCCTTTACATAGGGTCTAGGTTTCATTTCAACTCTTTCGCCGCACTCAACAATTCCCTTCGAATGGCACGATCTTGTTGTCATACGCATAAGCACCGGCGTATCAAACTCTTCACTCAAATCAAAGG
>JAENWH010000218.1 GCA_016650135.1 Peptostreptococcaceae bacterium | reverse complement strand
TTTACGATGATAAATGGTTTCATTTCGATCTTCATCCTCAAGATAATGTTCCATGCCTTTCAGTAGTTGATCTCCTCCTGTTTTTGTAATCGCTTTTGCCATATTTGCTACACAGGTATAAAGGATTTCAAGCCGTGACATAACTTTTTCATACATTTTGTTGACAAAATGTATGCATCTCATTATAATAAAATTGTGAAATCATATAGGCTTCACAATGTGGAATCATATCGGTTTCACACCGTTATTTATTTATTTATTTTTAGGAGGAATACAATATGGGTAAAAAAATTCCTATGTGGCAAGTTCTACTTGTAATGGCATTTACAATTGGCGCTCTTTGCTACTCAATCTTTTTCACTGATTATGGTGAACTACACATTCCACTAATTGCTTCCGCTACCTTCGCATCAATTGTTGCTATTTCTAATGGCTACAAATGGGCCTTCTTGGAACAGGGAATACTTGCAAGCATTAACAGATCCATGCAGGCGATGCTTATTCTGATGACAGTTGGTCTGCTTATCGGATCATGGATTGCTGGCGGAATTGTTCCAGCAATGATTTATTACGGACTTATGATTCTAAACCCAAGCATTTTCTTAGTTGCAGGCTGCGTCATCTGCGGTATCGTTTCATTGGCAACAGGTTCATCATGGACTACTGCCGGAACTATCGGCATTGCTCTGATTGGCGTTGGCCAGGGTCTTGGAATAGATCCAGCTATGACTGCCGGCGCTATCGTGTCCGGGGCATACTTTGGAGACAAAATGTCACCGCTATCAGATACAACTAACTTAGCTCCAGCTATTGCAGGTTCAAATTTATTTGATCATATCAGACATATGATTTGGACGGTTACACCTTCCCTTCTTATTGCTTTAGTAATTTATGCAATACTTGGTCTTAGTCATTCTAGTTCAGGCACAGATCTTGGTGCTGTTGAAGTAATACAAAACGGCATGATAGATAATTTTACTATTTCGCCTTTACTTTTACTTCCCCCAGTGGTTGTCATCCTGATTGTCGCCTTTAGATTGCCGGCAATACCTGGTCTTATCGGTGGCGCTTTACTTGGATGCATATTCGGCTCATTATTCCAGGGAATTGGATTAGCTGAATGGCCTTCCATTCTTCATTATGGATTTGAATCAACATCCGGTGTTGAGAGCATTGATAAACTTCTTTCAAGAGGTGGTATGGATTCAATGCTTTGGACAATTAACCTAATTTTATGTGCAATGTGCTTCGGCGGAGTCATGGATTCTTCCGGAATGCTTTCGACTCTTGCCCAGGCAATGCTTAAGTTTGCCAAAAGCACTGGATCGCTTGTTACCGTTACAATATTCAGCTGCATTTTTATGAACATTATTGCCGCTGACCAGTACTTGTCAATCATCCTTCCAGGAAGAATGTACAAAGAAGCTTTTGAAGACAGAAGGCTTGCGCCTAAAAATCTTTCAAGATGTCTTGAAGATTCAGGAACGATTACCTCTGCATTAGTACCTTGGAACACTTGTGGTGCAACAATGTCCACATTCCTGGGAGTTCCTACTATTCAATACTTTAAGTATGCATACTTAAATCTTATAAATCCATTTGTATCCATATTCTATGGTTTCACCGGGATTTCAATGACTAAGATGACAGATGCAGAATATGCGGCAGTTATTGAAGCCAGAGAAGCTGACAGATTAGCTGGATTAAAGGCACTTGAGGCGTAGAAGCAACCTAATTATATTATGATTTCAATAAAAGTGATGGTATCTGGGCAAACCCCTGACGCCATCACTTTTGTTATCAAGTAGGGGCGTAAAACCCCTGGCTTCAGCCATGGGGATATAAGCCCTAAAAAGATTTTCAAATTCCTTGAACGAACATATGTTCTTGTGGTATAATAATAGTATCAAACGGTTCCAGGAAGGCCGGCAACGCAATGAAAACCTACGTTTACAAATTGTATAAAAGCAAGAAAAACAAGCACCTAAATGATGCGATTTTTGTATCTGCCGAAATCTGGAACCATCTTGGTTCCCAGGCGGTTCAGGATATTGCAGAGCGAATTGATCGCTCGTACACATCATTCTTCAGGTGGATTAAAACCCGCAAGGGAGCGAGAAAGTCGCCACCCAAGTTTAGGAAACGAAGAAGCTACAGTTCCTTCACTCTCAAGCAGGCAGGCTACAGCTTTGACGGTAACAATAGCGTAACCATCATGGCGCGCAAGTATAAGTACCATGCAAACAGTATATATTTTCTAACCAGTCTAACCAACCCCATATCCTGTAATATAAGCGCGTCAGCCCCCATGCAATAAAGTCGCTTTGCATAATCCAGGGCATTTTCCAGCTCATCATTATAGATTAAAGTATTCATGGTTACATAAACCTTTACATTTCTTATATGAGCATAGGATATCGCCCTTGTCATGTTTTCCAAGTCAAAGTTTTCACATTTTATTCTTGCATTAAAAAATTCTCCGCCAAGGTAAACAGCATCAGCTCCATTTTCAACCGCTGCCATTAATTGGTTCATTCCCCCAACTGGGGATAACAGTTCTGGAATATTTTTCATTTTTCCTCATTTCTTTGGTTGCTTATTATTTCTACCTTTAATATAATACTATTTATAGGAAGAAGGTGCAACATGTCACAAATCAAAGATGTCTTTAACAATAAAAAATATATGAAATACAGCATATTTATTGCATTTACTGCAGCACTGCTCTATGTTTTATATTTTATAATCAGTAATTTTGCAATTATTTTCACAGTTGCCGCAGCCGTAACCAGCGCCATTTTTTCTTCATTGACTCCTTTGTTCATAGGTTTGATTTTGGCCTATCTGATTAATCCCCTTGTTAATATTATTGACAAGAATTTTATGTCAAAACTTCTTTCAAAGTTTCCTGTTAAATTGGAAAACCAAGGGGACCAGAAAAAACAGATAGAAAGAACATCTTTAGCAAGATTTATTAGTATTCTTATAACCTACGTGGTCATAATTGTCGGCATGTGCTTTGTTTTATATGCTTTTTCGGTTTTGATTCTAGGGCAATTTGTTTTTTCCGGAATCGGGAATATGGTTGAAAGCATTACAAATTATTTGTCAACCTATGAGACTGTCATCCTGTCCTGGGCAAACAATCTGGAAATCACGGGTCTTTCTGATACGCTAAAGGGTTTTGCCGACTCCATCGTTAAATGGCTGTCCAGCAACTTCAGCACCAGATCCATCCTTTCCTTTATAGGCTCCATTGGGGGCAGTATAGTGAACATATTACTTGGAATAATTATTAGTATCTATTTGCTTAAGGATCAAAGCTTCTTTATAAATATCTGGAAAAAGTTTTTAAGTTTAACCTTTTCTAAAGGATCAGAAAACAAAATCCAGGAAACTTTAAATGATATTAATGGGGTTGTTTCCCTGTTTATCAGGGGTGCTCTGCTTGATGCGCTGATTGTTGCAATTCTGTCTTCTATAGGCTTGTCAATACTTGGTCTTCAATTCGCTGTTTTTATTGGATGCTTTGCCGGCATCGCCAACATAATACCTTACTTTGGCCCTGTTCTTGGTATGATTCCAGCTTTTATAGTGGGTGTGTTCACAGGTGGCCTGACCCAGGGAATCTTTGCAGTATTGATTCTGTTAGCCATTCAACAAATCGATGCAAATATTATATACCCTAAAATTGTTGGTTCTACTACAGGTCTGCATCCTCTGTTTGTACTTTTGGCCGTTGCAATAGCTGGTTCTTTTGCTGGTATTCTCGGAATGATTCTGGCCGTTCCAATCGCAGGCATCCTGCAAATTTTTATATTAAAGTGGGTGAAGCATAAAGAAAGCCCATTATAAGCATCCGACATTGGGCTTCGTTTTTTTAGAACCCTTGCAATCAGTCATTTACAATTTACGTTATCCACAGGGCACCTGTGGATAACGTCGATTCCAGCATTTTGTTCAGGCCATAAATCAAAAACTGAACAAGAAAAAAAACAAGAATTAATCAAGAAGCAAAAATGAGCATGCGAAAAATGTGTATTAAACATCAATCACATGCTCATTTTAATTTAATAATAGGCTCTTTCTCATATTGTGTGGAATCAACCACTAGTTATTATTAACATCTATGGAGATTTAGAAAGAAAATTAAGCAAATGCTTTTGGTAAATCAAACTCTAAATCACTGCATACTAAATAGACCATACTTATGAAATTCTTGGTAGTTCCGTAACCTCGAGCTTTTCGCTTAACAGATTGAATAATGCTATTTATTCCTTCTAGAACGCCATTTGTAATTCTAGAAGTTGTGTATCTCAACACACCATCCCAATGTCGTTT
>JAENWH010000242.1 GCA_016650135.1 Peptostreptococcaceae bacterium | reverse complement strand
ATTTCTCCTTTCGTATTAACGGCGCTATATGTTTTACTAATTCCGTTGTCTTTACTAACCAACCCAAACCCATTCACGAAATTTGAAGTGCTTGAATATTCGCAAGGAACGATGATATTACCTTCCTCATCCATATAACCAATTTCGAGATTTTCTTGGGCATTTGCAGTGGTAGTTCCCATGATTATAAAAATAGACAAGATTAATAAGACTAATATTCGTTGTTTTAATGTGCACATCATTTGATAGTCCCCCTTTTGATTTTCTAATGCAATTTTAACATAAAATTGTGGGTAAGTGAATATTCATGAGTAAACAACAAACTAATCTATCTATTAGTTTTTATATAAATCCTCAAAGCTTGTATAAGATAAATTAAAGCTACAATTCCTAATCCATACAGTACCAGGACTGGCAAAAGCGCCAACGGTGCAAAAAAAACTAAATCCATTCATTAGAATCTTCTTCCTTTCTTTCTACAGGGAAAACCACCTTTTTTCTAAATAACCCTCTACCTATAATGAAAATTGTCTTATTTCGTTTTTTTTTCATTTTCACAGGTTCACCAATATGTTCTTCTAAAAACTGTCGCGTATTTTCATCTGGTTCACCTATTATTCCAAAAGACATTGCCTCTTTATTTTTCATTCATATCCCCTCCTATCAATAGCGTGGATTTAACCATTGACAATTCTTAGCTGGACTTTATTGTATCACAAAATATGATGTCTATATTAATTTCTTGCGTTTATCAACCATATAGTGTGACACATCCAATTCAATTTTAAAACCTGCTAAATCTTAAAATATCAAAAGAAATTAACACTATTGTAACAAGACCTCCCCAAAATCCAATTCCGTCATTTTTCATTATATTGAATAGGTAAGATGTGCTTTCTACAAGATAATATACAGAAGGTATCAAAAGCATGGCCATTGTGATAAGGGGTACAAGTAATATGAATAATAAAGTTATTAATAATATATGCAAATAAGCTAACTCCTGAGAACAAAAAAAACAATCAAACAAATGTAGCATTCCATCCAAAGTACTCGGCAATGCCATCACAAACACTTGCAATGACTTTATTACTCTTACTTTTACAAAGCCTTCTACATTCCCGATTCGCTTAAGAAGAATTGCCATTTTTATTACTGGCATGGTAACATGTTTCCGTACAACATTATGCCTGATTGGGATATGAAATACTATTGCTATCCTCTTTCATCATCCATTACACTTTCCCATTTTATCCTTGTTATTTTTTATCGTCCCAAATATTAGCATACCAGCAACCACTTCAAGCGCCATGGCTAGGATTGTATTTCAAAGGAATTACATTTTCAGTTCCATTCTCTTTGACTACAAAACCTTCCTCGCTAAAAGCATAATTGAGATTGTTGCCTGCCTGGTACTTCTGATAAATCCCTGTTATCTCAACGCAGGAAATCTTCTGAATCGTGTTATAATAATCTGTTACTTCATCAGTATAAACAAAAGTCGGGTTAGTCAGATTGATTCCATCAGGAAGATTCCCACCTGGAATAGGAAGCATATGATATTTTGGGTCTACCCAATCAACAGTTACATTTAACTGACTGCTGAGTTCTCTAAGCTGAACATAGGTCCTGCCATCTTTAATAAAGGATTCATTCAGCGTTATCTTTTCCCCATTTACATAAACCTGATATCCGAGATCACTCATCTGTACCTCCGTCGCATCTGCCACAGTCATTGTGGATAAAATTACGACACACAACACTAGACTGAATAATGCCCCTGTTATAAAGCAAACCACTCGCTGTATAAGTTCCCTATTTATCATTTAAATTTCCTCCGTTTCATTTAATCACCCGTCACTGGAAAAGTCACTCCATTAACTTCCAACCCTACAATATCAACAAAGTTTTCTGGCGTATAAACAAATCAATTTGTTCTTCTGTAACATCTTTTCTGGAAGCGAAAAGCGTAATATTAACTGGAGATATTACCACCCTTTGAACGAGTAATTTCTCTCCTTTAACCAGAATTGCTTCTTTACTATCCAAATTTTTTACTAATGAATTTGTTATAGCGAATTTAATTTCCCAGTCGCCAGACAATTTTTGATTTCCATTTAAGGAATATATATGAAACGATATATTTTCATTGTCCAGTGTACCAATATACTCAACACAAATGGTTGCTGCCCGCCTTTTTTCATCAAAAGAAATCAGTCCATAAAGTTTACTGTCAGTATATCCTGTTTTTTCAAGGAAGTCATAGTTTTCCAGCAAAAAATCATTACCATTGCTGTTTTCATTGAATAAATTGGAGCCTGTATCAATTATTTCTAAAAACAAGTATGTAGCCACTCCTGCTATCTTTACAACCTATCACTCCTAGCACAAGCACTATCAAAACTATTAACAATAGACTTGAGCTATTCTTCATTTTGCTTTTTAATATTCCCCCAATAATATTATTGAAGCTATCCATGCTCACATAACATCCATTAGTTGCGTGTATCAGTTGAAACCTGTATTGATCTCCACCTTGATATTAATCTAATTTACTTCAATTATACAGTTAACTATCTTTAATACAAATCATTCAGTGTTTATAACAATACGCTTACTTTCTAGGATGGCAGTTTTCCAACCAATCTACCAATCCCCGCATACCCCACCATCCCCATAAACGACCCACTAAAGTCAATAAGCGAGCCCCTAACTAAAATGAGTTCCACCCAGACGCAAAACTCTGGTAGAACTCATCTAGGCCTCCAAGCAGTGGACTGATTATTTGGAATAATCCTTCGATAATCAATTAAAAAGATCGAGTAGGGGATAATCACTACTCTTGCTCTTTATATATTCGAAAAAACTTACTCATTAGTGGGATGAATGTAATTATATAAATCACCATTGCCCAGAACCCTACCTTTTTTTTGTTTTCCTTTGTTACGCAAATCCCTGAGAATAGCCCCATAGAAAATAGGCATATTTTCAGTAACCCCACATCAGCCATATCCATTTTTTTAATGTAATCTTCTCCTGCAGTAATCAGATTTTTCATTGCAGTTTCCCCCTTTTTATAATAAACAGCCAACCATACTACCTCTGCCATTTATTTCCTCAGATATATTTTAAGTACTATTACTTATAAATCTATTATATCCTTATTCATTTTAATTCGCAAATACTATATACCCCTTGATCCCACTAAACAAACTTGCCTAAAGCCAGGTTGTATAATATAATTAAATTAAATATAAATGCTTAATTATATAATCTTATATTTAATCGGCTTGAATATTTTCATTTAATAAAACAACTCATTCTATATATTCCAATCAAAAGGAGGAACAAATAATCATGAAATTAAACAAATACTTTGATCATACAATCCTAAAGGCGGATGCTACTGAGGCAGATATTGAAAAACTTTGCGGAGAAGCAAAAACCCATAGTTTTTGTGCTGTTTGTGTAAACTCTTGCTATGTACCCCTTGCCGCCAGTTTACTGACTGGCACAGACGTTAAAATCGCTGCAGTTGTCGGATTTCCTCTTGGAGCCGTCAGCACTGAGGTGAAAGCATATGAAACCACTTGGGCTTCCGCTTCAGGCGCGACTGAAATTGATATGGTTATTCATATTGGTGCTTTAAAAGAAGGTAGATATGATTACGTCCGAGATGACATTGCCGCAGTTGTTGCCAGCGCAAAAGAACATGGTTCAATTGTAAAAGTCATCCTTGAAACCTGCTTGCTGACTGATGAGGAAATAGTGAGAGCCTGTCAACTTTCAATGGAAGCTGGTGCAGCTTTTGTAAAAACATCCACCGGTTTTTCAAGCGGCGGTGCAACAGCCCACCATGTTTCTTTAATGAAAAAAGCTGTTGGTGACAAAATGCAGGTAAAGGCTTCAGGGGGCATCCGAGATTTAAACAAAACATTGGAAATGATTGAAGCAGGGGCCGATAGGATTGGCGCCAGCGCTTCCGTTCAAATTCTTCAGGAATATGAGAAAAATAAATAGCAT
>JAENWH010000510.1 GCA_016650135.1 Peptostreptococcaceae bacterium | reverse complement strand
GATGTAACAGCAAAGTGCTATGGGGGAGATATTTCCAGAAAGAAGAAGCTGCTTGAGAAACAGAAGGAAGGCAAAAAGAGAATGAGACAGTTTGGCTCTGTTGAAGTTCCACAGGAGGCATTCACAGCTGTTCTAAAGTATGATGATAATAAATAAGGAGAACGCCTTGAAAAATCTTGGATTATATCTGCATATTCCATTTTGCATGAAAAAATGCCTGTACTGTGATTTTTTGTCTTTTGCAGATGTCAGTGCAGCGATTCAAAATGATTATATAAATATGTTAATTCGAGAAGTGGTTTCAAAGGGAAAACTTTACCGAAAAGATTATTTTGTAGACACAATATTTATTGGAGGCGGAACCCCTTCACTTATAGAGGAAGCCTTAATAGTCGATTTGATGTCTGCCATTAAGGTTAATTTTAACGTGATGGAAGATGCAGAAATTACCATTGAATCTAATCCTGGAACTTTGTCGAAAGACAAGCTGGAGGCTTATATTGGAGCTGGCATCAATAGACTCAGCATGGGCGCTCAGTCAATGGATGACCATTGTCTTAAATTGATGGGAAGAATCCATCATGCAGAAGATCTTGTGGATAATTTTAAACTTGCAAGAGCTGTAGGATTTAAAAATATAAATATCGACCTAATGTTTGCCATCCCGGAACAAAGTATTGAAATATGGCAGGAAACTTTAAAGAAAACGATTGCACTGCAGCCTGAACATATTTCGTTTTACAGCCTTCAAATTGAGGAGGAAACCCCTTATTTTGAAATGTTTAAAACCGGAGAACTGAACCAGACGGTTGATGAGGTGGACCGGAATATGTACCACATGGGAATTGAAATGCTTAAAGAAGCAGGATATTCTCATTATGAAATTTCTAATGCTGCGAAACCAGGGTATGAATGCAGGCACAATCTAAAATACTGGTCCTTCGCTGATTACCTTGGGTTGGGACTCGGCGCACATTCTTTTATCAGGAATAACGAAAGGGACAATAATTGGGCAGATGCTACCAGTCGCAAAAATAGCATCTGTGAAACAAATGATGCCAGGTTCAGTAATACAAAAAATTTAGAAAGCTATATGGAAAAATGTAGGACCGGCCAAAGTGTTGAAGACTGGCAGCATACCAATACACAAAAAGACAGTATTTCTGAATATATATTCACTGGATTACGAAAAACGAGGGGAATCAATCTTAGAGAATTTGAGGAAATATTCGGGGTATCAATAGAAGAGTATTATAAAGAACAATGGCTGAATATCAAGCGGTTTATTTGTGATAAGTATTTATTTATGGATAATGATAAGTTGATGCTTACGGAGAAAGGAATTGATGTTTCTAATAAGATACTGGTTGAGTTTGTATAATGAAGTTCGTATAGCGGAGTTCATATAGAAAGGGGAACCGATGGAAAAGTATATTATGTCATTTGATCAGGGGACAACGAGTTCCAGATGCATTATTTATAATAAAAACGGAAAAGTTATAAGTAGTGCACAGAAGGAATTCAAGCAGATTTACCCGAAAGCAGGATGGGTAGAACACGATCCGATGGAAATCTGGTCAACACAAATTGGTGTGGCGCAGGAGGCGCTATATAAAATCAACGGAACTTATGAGAATATAATGGCAATAGGAATAACAAATCAGAGAGAAACCACGGTGGTATGGAACAGACACACGGGTGAACCGGTTTATAATGCAATTGTCTGGCAGTGCAGGAGAACGGCT
>JAENWH010000368.1 GCA_016650135.1 Peptostreptococcaceae bacterium | reverse complement strand
TTTTTTCAGAAATTGTACGAGAACTGTAAAGTTCTCTTACCAATCTTTTGTGATTGATTGTACTTAATCAATTAGGGAATTTTCTTTCCCTTTATTTGACTAAATCTCTATACTATTAAGTTTTCATGGTTCGTGTTTCTCACATACTTTCGTATTTGAGCAACTTTTATATATTACCATCTAGGCTAGCTTATGTCAAGCGATTTTCAAAATTTATATAAACTTTTTCGACCACTTTTTCTTCAGCTCTCCTATTGACAGCTTTTACATTTTATCAATTCTCTGGCACTTTGTCAACATCTTTTTTGAAAAATGTACAACTATTACATAATTGAATCGAACAATTAGTAAGAACAAAATACAACACGAACAATAAATAATACAAACTAACAGTTACCTATGAAAAGTTTTTTTATGCAGAATTTCTAGTAATTAGAACGATTTATACTAACACCAATGAATAATTTTAAGAATTTTCTTTTTATTCTTAAAGAAAATCTGTAATTACCTCCTCTAAAAATATACCAAAATACGACAATATACATGCCTTCATTTCACATATTTCTTTGCATAATATCTTTACTTATCAAATTTTAAGTTTTTCTTTCTAATCTTAATTTATTGAAAACACTACGTTTTATATTCCTACCGCTACGAATGACAAAATTAATTAGGGTACTATGCCACATCTTAGTAGAATGTTCCAAAAAAATACGTTTCATCATCGTTGACAATATAATCATAAAAAACGATTGCTATATGTGATGCTACCAGCGTGATTATGGTGCTTATTTTGACTAACACATAGCGTTAGAATGTTACTGCACTGTTCTTATCAAAACTCAAATTAGTACCGCATTCCTGCAATATGCGATACTTTCGTTGGAGTAAACACCTTTTTTGGGTAATAACTTTCAGGTAAAACTCACACATATTATTTCTAAAAAGTTTATACTTACTACAATAAATGACAACAAAAAATATGGAGGTAGATACCTATGGAGGTAAAAAACTTATAGTAGCAACTTCAAGAAACTTCGAACCATATGACCAAGTTGAATTCGTTAGTGGAAATATCGGTAAAAGAATATTAGAACTTAAAAAGGAAAAAGGTAAAAACATTTGGTTATTTGGCGGGGCAGGTGTTACAGATCCCTTTATTAAAGCAAATATAATTGATGAATATATTATTGGTATAGTTCCAGTTATCTTAGGTACTGGAAGATCATTGTTTTATAAATACAATCCTACAATAAATCTCAAATTAATAGAGTGCACTGTGACGGACGGTATTACAATAATAAGATACTCAAAAAGATAGAAATATTACAAACAAATAATTGAATTCATTCAAAAAAATGGTTATTTTTGTATTACCTTGATTCTATCTATCATATTATTTGCAATAATATGTTTTCATGTGCCCCTAGGTAATTATTCATTGAGAACTTTACAACGACAAATATTGTAACTATGCTTAGCGAAATTAATCTTCATCTCCTTAGTAAAAAGTATATGTGTCTGTTTCTATGCATTTCGGCTTCAGCCATATTATCAAATCACCACCAACCAGAAAATCCGAATCTTTTGCAAAACATCATTTAAAACAAAAGCTGCTAAGCCTAGTCATTAGGCTTAGCAGCTTTTTATCTTTTAAACTTATGAAATATTATGGTTGTATAATTTTGGGTGTTGGTAATGAAATTAGGTTTTCATCATCATTTTTTTCAAAAAACAAAGACAGGAGCTCTTTCTCCTTTAGAATTAAAGTGCAAACCCAAAATATAAGGAGGAATCTCTTATATTATCCAGTTAGAGTAGGCTGTAAATATCCTTTATACATCAAGTATTACAGATGTATTCACACATATATTGCTTGTTTTTAAGTTGAGGAAGCATCTTAATTTATTTACAGTATTTAGCGTTGTCAAACTTGATTAAATTTGATATTAACGCTATAATTCCATTAAGAAGATATATAAAAATATCGAATTTCTAGGAAATCAAATTTAAGGAGAGTGTGTTTATGAAAAAATGTCCTAACTGTAATGAACCTGTTTTTAAGAATATCGACACTATTTTTATGGGGAATTCTCCCAAAATATGTAGTAACTGTGGTGCGAAAATAACAACCCCTCGTAAATACACTGTTATACATGGTTTAATCTTTATAATAATCGCTTTGACAATAATGGAGATAGTACCTTTTCACATTTTTATATTTGTTTTAATAGCGTTATATGCTATTGATTTAACAATTTTTATTAAATATACACCTTTAATTGTAAATTAAAAATAACTTAAAATATGTATGTAATACTTCCAAGCCTAGCAAACACAAAGGTTATAACTAGCCTACCATGATTGGATAATATAAGGAATCTCATGTCCTTGTCTAGTTTTATAATAGAACTATTACAATTGAAGGTTTAAACAATTACATAAAAGTTATTAAACGGGTCACATTCGTATACAAAAAAAGAACCCTCTTTTCAGCGGATTCTCTTTTAAAAAAAACCGGCAACGTCCTACTTTCCCAGGCAGCTGCCCGCCAAGTATCATTAGCGCTAAAGAGCTTAACTACTGTGTTCGAGATGGGAACAGGTGTTGCCTCTTTGCTATAGTCACCGGATTTTCATTTGTATTACCGA
>JAENWH010000349.1 GCA_016650135.1 Peptostreptococcaceae bacterium | reverse complement strand
GCTGGAATAAATCAGCAGAAGAATATATGAGATTATATGAAAGCATTACATGATACAAGAAAAACTGAATATAGGGAGCCTTTCGGTGCTGTGAATTGTGGCGAGAAGGTGACTCTTAGAGTTGAAGTTGACAGGGAATTCTCTGGGAGCATCAAAACCAGGCTCTGGACAGAAGATCAGGAAAAAATAGTTGAAATGACAAGAATCTCAGAAAGCATTTTCGAAGTGGAGCTTGTAATGCCTGAAAAGTCTGGGATTGTTTGGTATTCCTTTATAGTTCAGTCTGATGGATCGGAATTTTATGTTGGGAATAATATGGACCACTTGGGCGGCACCGGGATGTTTTATCGTAGCCAGCCACCTTCCTTCCAGATAACTGTTTCCAGCAATTTTTCAGTGCCCAAATGGGTTCAGAACAGGATTATGTATCAAATATTTCCGGACAGCTTCTGTAATGGGAATAAGGATGGAATAGTAAATTCCCCCAAAAAGGGTTCATATATCCAGGGAGCCTGGGATAACAAGCCATCCTATCATAAGGATTCAAAAGGCAGAATTGTTCAATGGGGATTCTTTGGAGGAAATCTGAAAGGAATTACAAGTAAACTTGATTATATAGCAGGGCTTGGTGTTGGCCTGATTTATCTGAACCCGATTTTTGAAGCTGCCAGCCCTCACAGGTATGATACCGGTGATTATATGCAAATAGACGGTGTGCTTGGCACATTGGCGGACTTTGATGAACTGATTGCCGAAGCTAAAAAAAGGAATATCGGAATCATGCTTGATGGAGTCTTTAACCATACAGGAGCTGACAGTATATACTTCAATAAAAAAGGGAAGTATAACACGATTGGAGCGTATAACAGCACCGCCTCTAATTATTATAACTGGTATTCTTTCAAAAATTATCCCGAAAAATATGAATCCTGGTGGGATGTTGATGATTTGCCAAATGTAAATGAGAATGATGAAAGCTATATTAATTTTATATATAAAGGGGATAACAGTGTCATAAGGTATTGGACCAGAAGAGGGGTAATGGGGTTCAGGCTGGATGTGGCGGATGAATTGCCAGAAGATTTCATTCGTGGAATAAGGAAAACTCTTGAAGAGGAAAACCCCGAAGCCTTTCTTATAGGTGAGGTTTGGGAGGATGCATCCAATAAGGTCAGCTATGGTAAAATGAGAAATTACTTTGGTGGAGATCAGTTTCATTCTGTAATGAATTATCCGTTCTATAATGGTTTGATAGATTTTTCTATAAAAAAAATAAGGGCATATGATTTAAAAGAAATTATGATGGGTATCTATGAAAATTATCCAAAACAAGCAATCTTGTCTGCAATGAATTTAATCGGCAGCCATGACAGACCTAGAATTTTGACCAGATTGAATACCTGCGAGAGCAAAGGCGAGCAGCAGGCAATTAAAAGACTGAAAATGCTCACTGCACTTCAGATGGCTTTGCCTGGAATTCCATCTATTTATTATGGGGATGAAGCTGGAATGGAGGGGGGAGCAGACCCTTACAACCGTGCAACGTATCCTTGGGGAAAAGAAAACACCTCAATCTTAGAATGGTATTACAAGATTACAAAAATAAGAAACAGCCAATTATTAGAGATGCTGACAGAATTGCCGGAAATAAGCTGTGAAGAAGACAATTTACTTGTGCTGACTTATATAAACAACAATAAAGAAGTTAACATTATTGTAAATAACGATGAAAACAACTCAAAGCGATGTGAATTGATTAACAAATCTGGAGAGGCTACAACCATTACTGAGTTGTTGTATGGAGTAAAAATAGAAAAAGTTAAGGAAAATAGTTATATTTTAGAAATTCCACCTTTAACAACCCTTTTCCTGGTGACATTATCACAGTAATAACCATGGAGAGTGTTATATAATTAACTAAATAATATTTTTGGGTAAAATGCGTTTTAGGAGGGAAAATTATATGAAAATAATGATCGTTGGCGGTGTTGCAGGTGGAGCTACGGCGGCTGCAAGATTAAGAAGACTTGATGAAAATTCTGAAATTATAATGTTTGAAAGAGGGGACTATATTTCTTTTGCAAATTGTGGCCTTCCTTATTATATCGGTGGCGAAATTACAGACAAAGATGCCTTGACTCTTCAAACACCGGAAAGTTTTAACGCCAGATTTAATGTGGATGTCAGGATTGGCAGTGAAGTTGTAGAAATCGATCCGGCAAATAAAATGGCAACCGTTAGAAGCCGAAAGGGAGAATATAAAGAAAGTTATGATAAATTAATACTGTCGCCAGGAGCAAGACCTATTAAACCGGCGCTGGGTGGAAATGGTGTTGATTCCCATAAAATATTTACACTAAGTACAATTCCTGACACTTATAAAATAAAGGATTTTGTTGACCAGACGAATCCAAAAAGTGCAGTCGTTGTAGGCGGTGGCTACATTGGTATAGAAATGGCAGAAAACCTGCATAATCTTGGGATAAAAGTGACTGTAGTCGAAATGCTGAATCAGGTTATTGCACCTTTGGATTATGATATGGCCTGCGAGGTTCACAATCACATGAGTCAGCTGGGAGTCAGGTTACTTCTTGGGGAAGGCGTCAGTGCCATCGACGAAAAAGACGGCGGACTTGAACTTACGACCACCAATGAAAAAGTACAAGCTGATATGATTATTATGGCTATTGGAGTGAAACCAGAAACTTTAATCGCTAAAGAAGCTGGGCTTACCTGTAATGCAAAAGGCGGAATAATCGTTGACAAAAATATGCTTACGTCTGACCCGGATATATATGC
>JAENWH010000414.1 GCA_016650135.1 Peptostreptococcaceae bacterium | reverse complement strand
TATAAACGATTCAGGTAAATTTGTATTAAATTTACTGCCATCAGGAATATTAAGAGAAACGACAGTAAATATAATGGGTAACGGTATGGTAATAGATATCGAGCACCTCACAAATGAAATTAAGAAGCTTACTGACAAGGGCATCAAAATAACAGCTGATAATTTAAAAATAAGTAATAAAGCCGTCATCTGTCTTCCTTATCATGTGCTTTTGGACGGGTTAGAGGAAGAAAGACTTGGAGACGCTAAATTTGGTTCGACTAAAAGAGGAATCGGGCCGGTATATGGTGACAAATACATGAAGAAAGTCATCAGAATGGGTGATCTTCTAAACAAAGAGACATTAAATAAAAAGGTTGAAAATCTGGTTGAATGGAAAAATCTACTGATTCATAATGGATATAATGCACCAAAAGTTGAAACAAAGGACATTATGAGTTGGCTGGAAACATTTGGAAAAGAAACTGTTAAATATGTATGCGACACGACCATCTATTTACAGAAACAAATAAACAACAAAAAAAATATTCTGTTTGAAGCTCAATTGGGTGCTTTAAGAGATATAGACTTTGGCATTTTCCCTTACACGTCATCCTCGTCAACATTAGCAGCTTATGCACCTATTGGGGCGGGTATACCATTTGCAAAACTGGATAAAGTCATTGGTATTATGAAAGCTTATTCAAGCTGTGTTGGAGAGGGCCCATTTACAGCAGAAATGTTTGGGGAAGAAGCAGATGCATTGAGAGAGGCGGGCGGAGAATACGGAGCCGCCACCGGTCGGCCAAGAAGAGTCGGCGGTTTTGATGTCGTCGCTTCAAAATATGGCTGCCTCGTTCAGGGAGCTGATGAAATAGCATTGACTAAACTGGATATTCTTTCTTATATGAAACAAATCCCAGTATGCACAGGTTATAAAATAGGTGATAAAATAATCACTGACTTTATTACCGGAGATGAGCTTGCCGTCGCAGAACCGGTTATAGAATATCTGGACGGCTTCTGTGAAGATGTGTCTAAATGCAGGAAGGCGAGTGATCTGCCTGTAAAGGCTGTTGAATATATTGAATATATTGAAAAGGCAGTAGGATGCAAGATAAAATATGTATCTGTTGGGGCTGCAAGAGAAGATTATATTTTAATGGACTGATAAAATTGCTTTAGAAAATAATGATATTAACAAACTTTTAAATTTAAAATCCCGAAATGATTAAATGATTATTTCGGGATTTGTTAATAGATATCCTGTATTTAAATAAAATGGAAATATTCACAAAACTCTAAATAATACTTCTTTATCAAATGGGTCTTAAAATGGAAGAAACCGCTTGAAACTACTCGATAATAAGGATATAATTTGTTTATGAGAACGCGTATGTATTTTCAGTTTGAGGAGATAAAATGAAGGATAAAATTCAAAAAGTATTGAATGAAAAGGTCAACCCTTTGCTTGAAGAACATTATGGCGGAGCAAATCTGGTTGAATTTAAAGATGGCATCGCCAAGGTCAGATTAACAGGTGCCTGCAGCACCTGTCCTTCAGCCCAGAATACAATTGAAGATGTTGTGAAACAACTGGTGATGGCTGATTGCGAAGGCGTAGAGGATGTAATTTTGGATACTTCAGTAAGTGAAGACTTATTGAATATGGCCAGAAAAATCCTCAATAAAGAAATTTAGGCTGTCAGTTATTTTTAATTACCTGGCGCAATACCTGGTAAAAATTTAAATATTTAAGGAGTGATTTTATTATGTTAATGACAGGAGCTCAGTATATCGAAAGTTTAAGAAAACTTAAAACAAGAGTTTATCTTTTCGGAGAAGAGATAAAGAATTGGGTTGATCATCCAATGATCAGACCATCCATTGACTGTGTTGCAGTTACTTATGATTTGGCACAGGATCCACAGTATACAGACCTGATGACAGCGAAGTCAATTTTAAATGGTGAAACAATCAACAGATTTTGTAATATTCACCAAAGCACAGATGATCTGAGAAAAAAAGTTAAAATGCAAAGACTGCTAGGACAAAAGACCGCTTCCTGCTTCCAGAGATGCGTGGGAATGGATTCCTTCAATGCAGTATATTCGACGACATTTGAAGTGGATAAGAAATACGGAACAACTTATCATCAGAACTTCTTAAAATATTTAAAATATGTTCAGGAAAATGATCTGGTTGTAGATGGCGCCATGACTGACCCTAAAGGGGACAGAGGATTAACACCGTCTAAGCAGAAAGATCCTGATTTATTCCTTAGAATTGTCGAAAGAAGACCTGACGGAATAGTGATCAGAGGATCAAAAGCGCATCAGACCGGTTGCATCAAC
>JAENWH010000352.1 GCA_016650135.1 Peptostreptococcaceae bacterium | reverse complement strand
CTGAGCTCCGGCAAAGAAGATTCCCAAGACCGCAAGCAAATGCGGCGACAAGAGCTAATGCAAGACCGACATTCCCTGAGGGAATGATGAGGTCCGGGATTGGAAATGATCTTCACAATCAGAGCAGTAACCAATCTGATGCTAATTTTGGGTTTACGGCGGGGATTGCTGAATGCCTTTTGCAGAGCCACGCTGGCGAAATCTCTTTGCTCCCAGCCTTGCCAGTTAGTTGGAAAAACGGATCTGTTACCGGCCTGAAAGCAAGAGGAAGTTTCGAAATCTCAATGAAGTGGAAAGATGGAGCGCTGAGCGGTGTTGACGTTTTATCACGGGCAGGAAATAAATGCTCCTTGTATTACAAGGGTAAAAAAATAACGTTTGACACAAAAATGGGAGGCACTTATCATTTGAATTCCATGTTGAACCTAAAAAACGGATAAAAACAGTCACTAATAAATTCATACACAGAGCCCATGAAAAAAAGCCTATTGATAATCATTTTGATTGCTATCTATTCAACGGTATTTTGTCAGAATGTTCCGCCTTATTCTGAGGTGGAAAAGGCTTTGCCATTTCCGAATACGTCAGTAACCCTGAGTGAATCATGGATCAAGCACCGGGAAGATTTGAATACGAAATACTTAAAATCGCTTGATCCGGATCGGTTGTTGCATAACTTCAGAATTAATGCCGGATTACCTTCAACTGCCATGCCTTTGGAAGGTTGGGAAGCACCCTATATCGGAATCCGGGGACATTTCGTTGGGCATTATCTTTCTGCTGTTTCAAGTATTGTCGAGAAATACAAAGATCCCGTGCTTATCCAGAGATTAAATTATATGGTTGACGAATTGGATAAGTGTCAGCAGGCTTTGGGCAATGGTTACCTTAGTGCGTTTCCTGAAACAGAATTCGACAAGTTGGAAGCCGGACAGGGAGGAATCTGGGCACCTTATTACACCTATCACAAAATCATGCAGGGACTTTTGGATGCCTATGTTCGCACAGGAAATAAAAAAGCTTATGACATGGTCGTCAAAATGGCTGCTTACGTTGAAAATCGCATGTCAAAGCTTGACGATGGAACCATTAAGAAGATGCTTTATAGCGTCGGCGCAAACCCTGCCAATGAGGCCGGTGCGATGAATGAGGTTTTGTATAAGTTGTACAAAATCTCGAAAGACCCCCAGCATTTAGTGCTGGCGAAAATATTCGACAGGGATTGGTTTGCGGTTCCACTTTCTGAAAACGAAGATATTTTATCCGGCCTTCATTCCAACACACATATTGTGTTGGTAAATGGATTTGCCCAGCGCTATTCAATAACAAAAGAAAAGAAATATCACGACGCTGTTTCCAATTTCTGGAACATACTCATTAATCACCATGCCTATGTAAACGGTTCATCCAGCGGGCCGCGCCCAAATGCGACGACTCTAACATCGCTCACGGCAGAACACTGGGGAGAGCCGGATCATCTCGCCAATACATTGACTAAAGGAATTGCTGAATCCTGTGTCTCTCACAATACGCAAAAATTAACTTCTACACTTTTTACCTGGACCGCAGATCCAAAGTATGCTGATGTTTACATGAATACTTTTTACAATTCTATAATGGCTTTGCAAAGCGCACACACCGGACGATGCGTGTATCATTTGCCATTGGGGTCACCGCGAAAAAAGGAATTCCTGAAGGATAATGATTTCCGTTGCTGCAACGGCACAACAATCGAAGCCTTCGCCTTACTCAATTCAGGGATTTATTATCATAGCGACTCCACTTTATGGGTAAATTTATACATCCCGTCGAAAGTAAACTGGGCTGAGAAAGAAGTCAGCCTGGAACAAACCGGTAACTTCCCTACAAACCCGGATATTGAATTTACTGTGTCTGTGAAAAAGAAATCAGCTTTTGCACTGAAACTGTTTGTCCCATCCTGGGCAAAAAAGGTGGATGTCTATGTCAATGACGAAAAGCAGAATATTGAAACAACTCCTGAATCATACATTACCATAAGCCGTAAGTGGGAGAACGACGATAAAATAAGACTGGTTTTCCATTATGATTTTTATTTCAAAACAATGCCAGACGATAAAAATGTGATTGCATTGTTTTACGGGCCTACACTGTTGGCATTTGAAGACAATTCAGAACTCATTTTGAAGGGAGATACTGACGGCATATTGAGTAACCTGTCGAAAGTTGGTGATAGCGTTTTTCAATTACTGAACAATGAAAGGACATATATTCTCAGGCCGCTGTACGATATCGAAGATGAATCGTATGGCGTATATGCAACAATTCGAAACTATTAAAAAATAAAGCTTTAAGAGCGAACTGTGACGATTTATTCCATGTGAAGGGCAAAATAACGGATGCCAATGGAAAGAAATAAGTGATCTTACTACTGGAGAAATCCATGTAAATGTTTATAAGGTGTCTTGAAAGACAACTATCTGAATAGAAATATCAGGCAATTTATAAGCTGACACCTGTAGTATGTGCTGATTTTACTTCGAATAATATACCAGATTCCATTTCTGAGATGAAAGAACCACCTTTTATGTTCAAAAATCTATTATATATATCAAGGGGACTTCTATAATTTAATATTTTTATAATCAGATAATTATTAGTATTTTGATGGTATTAAACCATAGGAAAATGCAAGCACAAAAATACAAAAAAACAGGAAATAGAGGATTGTTTGATGAGCAAGAAACACATCAAAGATTATCATCAATAGGGAACCCTTTGGAAATGGTAAGTAAAGTTATTGATAAT